>NZ_JASKYR010000899.1:0-2766 GCF_041028215.1 Streptomyces flavofungini | reverse complement strand
AACTCACCGGAGTGAGTCGGGGTATCAACATATCTGGCGTTGACTTTTGGCACGCTGTTGAGTTCTCAAGGAACGGACGCTTCCTTTGTACTCACCCGCAGAACATTGTCTGGGGCTTTCCTCCGGGCGCTTCCCTTCGGTGTTTCTTCTGTTCTTGCGTTTCCAACTCTACCAGATCCGTTTTCCGTTCCGTTCCCGGTTCGGATTTCATTTCCGGTGGCCGTTGGGGGCCTTTGCCTTTCGGCTGATCCGACTTTATCAGAAGTTTTCGGCCGGTCTTACCGGCTGATTTTCCGAAGTGATCGGGGGTGGCTTCTCGCTCAATGAGATTTGAGAAGCAGGCAGATATTAACTGCCGCCACTGGACCTTGTCCAGCTCTAGGCAACTGTTCGAATCTACCTCCCCGGGTCTGCCGTGTCAACGGTTTTTCCGGGGCGAGAAGGACAGTAGCAGCTCAGAGGGGCCTGACGCACATCAGGCCGCGACGGGGGCCGAGGCACTTCGGTCGGTCGGGTCCAGATCGCCCGTGGCACCCGCGCGTGCGGCTCGCCCGCCCAGTACGTAGACGTACGTGAGGAAGGCCAGTTCGGCGGCGACTCCGATGGTGATGCGGGCCCAGGTCGGCAGGCCCGACGGTGTCACGAAGCCTTCGATGGCACCCGAGATGAAGAGGATCAGCGCCAAGCCGATCGCCATGCCCAGGGCCGCGCGGCCCTCCTCCGCGAGGGCGGTGCGGCGGCTGCGCATGCCGGGGTCGATGAGTGTCCAGCCCAGGCGCAGACCTGTGCCCGCGGCCACGAAGACAGCGGTCAGTTCCAGGAGGCCGTGCGGCAGGACCAGACCGAGGAATGTATCGAGTCGGCCTGCCGACGACATCAGACCCGCGCCGACCCCGAGATTGAGCATGTTCTGGAAGAGGATCCACAGGACCGGGAAGCACAGGAAGGCGCCCAGAACGAGGCACATGGCGGCGGCCTGGGCGTTGTTCGTCCAGACCTGCGCCGCGAAGGAGGCCGCGGGGTGGCTTGAGTAGTACGTCTCGTACTCACCCCCGGGGCGGGTGAGCCGACGCAGTTCGTCGGGGGCCGCGATCGACGCCCGCACTTCGGGATGAGTGGCGACCCACCAGCCGATGACCACCGCCAGGACCGTCGAGAGCAATGCGGTGGGCACCCACCAGCGGCGGGAACGGTAGACCGCCGCAGGAAAGCCGTGGGTCAGGAAGTCCGTCACGTCACGCCAGGAGGCGCGGCGCGTGCCCGTCACAGCGCTACGCGCGCGTGCCACCAGATTCGTCAGACGGCCGGTGAGTTGTGGATCGGGTGCGCTGGACTGGATCAGGGAGACGTGAGTGGCGGTGCGTTGGTAAAGGGCGACGAGTTCGTCGGCCTCTGCTCCGGAAAGCCTGCGTTGGCGGCGCAGCAAAGCGTCCAGGCGGTCCCACTCGGCTCGGTGGGCGGTCACGAAGACGTCGAGGTCCATCGGGTGGCTGCTCCTCGTACTGCGGCGCGTGATGGCCCAGCTTGGCAGACTGGTCAGTCCTACGGCAGGGCGGGGAAGGGCGGCGGTCTTGAGTGACCTTGTGACGGGTGAGGCGGTGGCGCTGGAGCTGCGCCCCGCGAAACTGCCCAGCCGGGCGTTGGCCCTGGTGATCGATCTGGTTCTGGCCTGGGCGGTCTATTTGGGCGTGACCATAGGGGTCGTCGCTTCGACCGCTTCGCTGGACGACGCGGCGGCCGCCGCGATCGCGGTCGCCAGTTTCCTGCTCATTCTCGTCGGCATTCCCATCGCCGTGGAGACGCTCAGCCACGGGCGGTCGCTCGGGAAACTGGCGTGTGGGCTGCGTGTGGTGCGGGACGACGGCGGGCCGATCCGATTCCGGCACGCCCTGGTACGCGGGGCCATGGGAGTCGTCGAGATCCTGATGACGTTCGGGGTCGTCGCGTGCGTCGCGTCGCTGGTGTCGGCGCGGGGGCGGCGGCTCGGGGATGTCTTCGCGGGCACGTTGGTCGTGCGGGAGCGGGTTCCCTCGGGGCGGGCGGCCTTCGTTCCCCCGCCGCCGCCCTGGCTTGCGGGCCGGTTCGCCGGGGCCGATCTGTCCGGCGTCCCCGAGGAACTGTGGCTGTCGATCCGGCAGTACCTGACGCGCATGGGGCAGCTCGACCCGCAGGTGGGCTGGGCCATGGCGGAGCGGCTCGCGGGAGAACTGGCCGCTCGGACGGGGACTCCCGTGCCGCCGGAGGTCCCGCCTGCGGCGTTTCTGGCGGCCGTCGTGCATGAGCGGCAAACGCGGGACGCTCAGCGGGCCTTTGGCGGGCCGAACGGGTTCCCGGGAGGCACCGCCGCTTCCGCTGCGGGCAGCGATCACGTCAGTGGTGCGGGGCCGTCCTCGTGGTCCGCGCCTGTTCACCGCTCCGAGCAACGCTCCCCCGCTGCGAGCCCGGCTGTCCCGCAAGGCGAGGAGAACGCCCGGCCAGCGCCCCCCGCCACGGGGTTCGTGCCGCCTGCCTAGACGTCCGGGCCGTCCGGACGGAGCGTGCGTCAGGCGAAAGTGGACGGCGGGGTTTCGAGATGTTCGAGCTCGATGCCGGGGGCCGCGACGACCACGTCGCCTGCGATGTGGACGGCGTGCTGTTCACCGGTGTCCAGGGCTGTGACCTGGTATTCGTCCACGGTCAGGGGGCCGTTGTCAGTGGCGTGTGCTTCGCTCTTCACCAAGGCCCAGGACTGGTCGAGGGTGCGGGGGGCGAGGACCGGGTCCGTGA
>NZ_JASKYR010000898.1:0-2792 GCF_041028215.1 Streptomyces flavofungini | reverse complement strand
GTGGTCCACGCGGTCAGTGGTTCACCGTGGCGTTGCCGAACACCGGGTTGAGGACGCCGATGACGCTGACGTTGTTGCCGGTGGCGTTGACCGGGATGTGCACCGGGACCTGGACCAGGTTGCCCGAGCCGACGCCCGGGGACTTGGTGGCCACGCCCTGGGCGTCGGCGCCCGGGGTCGCGGAGGCGGCTCCGGCGGAGGCACCCGCGGCGAGGCCGGCGGTGACGACGGCGAGGGCGGCCTTCTTGGCGATGCTGTTCATGGGTGGTGCTCCTCCTGCAAGGCATGGGCGACCCCGGCTACGAGGTCGGAAGGGGGATCGCGCGGTGCGCTCAGACGTTGACGCAGAAGTTCCCGAACGCGGGGTTCAGGGCGCCGATGACCGAGACGGTGTTGCCGCAGGCGTTGACCGGGATGTGCACCGGGACCTGGACCAGGTTGCCCGAGCCGACGCCCGGGGACTTGGTGGCCACTCCGTCGGCCTGGGCGCCGCCGTGCGTCGCGGAGGCCATGCCGGCGCCGGCCGCGAGCAGGCCGCCCGCCACCATCGTCACGGCGGCGGCCTTCTTCAGGTTCTTCACTTCGGGTTCCTCCTGGACAGAGGCTGCGGCCGGCCGCCGCAGCACGCCCTGGAGAACGCCCCGGCGCCGGAGTGGTTGCGCCATATGGGGGACATCCACACGACGGTATGAATCTCATCCCGTAGTGCAACTGCCGGGTGTGGTCCGGCGTCGGGTGCCGGACCTGCGGGATCAGCCCGCCACGCCATGTCTGACGGCCCACAGGGCGGCCTGGGTCCGGTCGGCGAGGTCCAGCTTCATCAGGATGTTCGACACGTGCGTCTTGACGGTCTTCTCGGAGAGGACGAGGGCGCGGGCGATCTCGCGGTTGGAGCGCCCGTCGGCGATGAGGCCGAGCACCTCGCGCTCGCGCTCGGTCAGTGAGCCGCCCCGGCCCTGGCCGCCGTTCGCCTCCTCCTGGGAGAGCAGGGCGCCCGCCACCTCCGGCTGGAGCAGGACGTGTCCCGCGTGCACCGAGCGGATGGCGCCCGCGAGCGCGTCCGGGTCCACGTCCTTGTAGACGTACCCGGCGGCGCCCGCGCGCAGGGCAGGGACGACCGTGCGCTGCTCGGTGAAGCTGGTGACGATGAGCACGCGCGCGGGGTTGGCGAGCTCGCGCAGCCTGCGCAGCGCCTCGACGCCGTCCATGCCGGGCATCTTCACGTCCATCAGGACGACGTCCGGCTTCAGCTCCTCGGCCAGTGCGACGCCCTCGGCGCCGTCCGACGCCTCGCCCACGACCTCGATGTCGTCCTGGATCTCCAGGAACGTCCGAAGGCCCCGGCGGACCACTTGGTGGTCGTCGACCAGCAGCACCTGGATCCTCGTCCTCGCCTCGCGCACCGCGTCAGCCACCGGGGACCTCCATCTCGATCGTCGTGCCCTTGCCGGGCGCCGATTCCACGGTCAGCCGTCCGCCGACCCCGCTCGCGCGGTCACGCATGGACACCAGGCCCAGGTGCCGTCCCGCGCTCCGTATGACCTGTGGGTCGAAACCCGTGCCGTCGTCGGTGACGCGCAGGACAGCTCCCGCGCCGCGTCTGTCCAGGGTCACCGCGACGCACTCCGCCCCCGAGTGGCGCAGGGCGTTGTGCAGAGCCTCCTGGGCGACCCGCAGCATGGCCTCCTCCTGCGCCGCGGGCAGGGCCCGCACGCCCTTGCTGTCGAAGGTGACGCGGGCGGAGTGCGCGCGATGGAGGACCTGGCTGTGGGTGCGCAGGGTGGCGACCAGGCCGTCCTCGTCGAGGGCGGCGGGGCGCAGCTCCACGACGGCGGCCCGCAGCTCGTCCGCGGCCTCCGCGGCGAGCGCCGCGACCTGCTGGAGCTCGCCCTTGGCGCGGGAGGGGTCGCGGTCCACCAGGGCCGCGGCGGCCTGGGCCGTCAGGCGCAGCGAGAAGAGCTTCTGGCTGACGGCGTCGTGCAGCTCGTGGGCGAGGCGGGAGCGCTCCTCGGCGATGGTGAGCTCGCGGCTGCGCTCGTACAGCCGGGCGTTGGTCAGGGCGATCGCGGCGTGCTGGGCGAGGAGGGTGAGCAGCTCCTCGTCGTCCGGGGTGAAGCCGCATCTGCCCTCGATCCTGGGGCACCGCTTGTTGGCGAGGAAGAGGGCGCCGAGCGTCTCGTCCCCGTAGCGGATCGGGAGGCCGAGGAAGTCGGACATGTCCGGGTGGGCGTCGGGCCAGCCCTCGAAGCGGGGGTCCTCGCGCACATCGGCGAGGCGCTCCGGCTCGGCCTTCTGGAGCATGGCGGCGAGGATGCCGTGCTGCCGGGGCAGCGGTCCGATGGCCTTCCACTGCTCGTCGCTCACGCCGTCCACGACGAACTGGGCGAAGCCTCCGTGGTCGTCGGGGACCCCGAGCGCCGCGTACTCCGCATCGAGCAGCTCGCGGGCGGAGGCGACGATCGTCTTGAGGACGTCGCGCACCTCCAAATGCCTGCTCATGGCGAGCAGCGCGGAGCTCACCGCGTGCAGACCGGAGGGGGGACCTTGACTCATGGCCTCACCGTACCGGCGGGGTGTGACAGAGCGTATCCGCCCAGTGGAGGCCGCCGCCTAGGGCCGGGGGCCTAGGTCGCAGGGCCGGGACCAGGACGAAGGGCCCCTCGCGGTTGCGTCCCGCGCCGGAGGTGGCGGTGGGGTGGCCGTTCCTACGGTGASGGCATCTGCTGGGCGCCCCCGGATGCGGGCGCGGGTTCTGAGGGGACGGATGTCATGCCGGTGGCGATCATCACGGG
>NZ_JASKYR010000897.1:0-3248 GCF_041028215.1 Streptomyces flavofungini | reverse complement strand
AGGAGAGCCACGAGGGTCGCGGTGAGCCTGCGCATCGCCCCAGCGGSGMCGGGCCGCGCCCGCGCGCCGGGCGACACGGCCCGGCCGTCCCCCGATCGGTCGACGCCTGCCCGGGGTGCAACCCCGTTGCAACGTGCGGCCGTGCAGAGTCCTGGCATGGACCGCCAGGAGAGCAAGGACGAGGTGCCCCGGGTCGAGCTCACCCCCGAAGCCGCCCGGCTGGTGCGCCAGTTGCGGGAGCGGCACGGCCCGCTGATGTTCCATCAGTCCGGCGGCTGCTGCGACGGCAGCGCGCCCATGTGCTTCCCCGAGGGTGAATTCCGTACCGGCGAATCGGACGTACGGCTCGCGTCGCTGACCGTCGAGGGCGTGGCCGAGCCCGTAACGTTCTGGATGTCGAAGAGCCAGTACGAGGTGTGGAGCCACACCCGGCTGATCGTGGACGTGGTGCCGGGCCGGGGCAGCGGCTTCTCACTGGAGGCCCCGGAAGGCGTCCGCTTCCTGATCCGTTCCCGGCTGCTCGGAACATAGCCACCGCCTCCCGTCTGGTGAACTACTACGTCGACTGGGGCAGTTGGGGCCCGGCCGACTCCAGGGGGGATCTGTGACCCGGCAGACACTACGCAGTGGGCGGTTCAGAACGGCGTTCGCCCTCATCACCACGCTCGGCGCGCTGGCCGGTGCGGCTCTCACGGGAGCGGCACCGGCCAGTGGTGCGCCCGGGGCCACCGCGCGGGCGGCGGTCACCGAGATCGGGCCCGGCGTCGCCTACCGGTACTTCGACGTGCCCGGCGCGCACGGCACGGCCCGCGCCCATGTGCTCGACGTCGACCTGCGCGATCCGCGCACCAGCGTCGGGCTGCTCTACCCCGGCAAGGTCGCCGCGCGCTCGCCCGTCTCCGCGCTCGCGGACGGCTCCGGCGCGGTCGGCGGCATCAACGGCGACTTCTTCAACATCAGCGAGACCCAGCATCCGGGGGTCGAGGCGACCGGCGCGCCCGTGGGGCCCGCGATCGCCGCGGGGCGCGCGCTGAAGGGCGCGGTCCCCGACGGCCAGCGCTTCGGGCCCGCGATGCCGCCGGGCGTGACCACCAAGGCCGTGCTCGGCGTCGGCTACGACCGCAGGGCGCGCCTGGACGACCTCACCCTGACGGGGCGGGTGCGCACCCCGGACGCCCGCCTGCCGCTGGGCGGGCTCAACCAGTACGCGCTGCCGGTGGGTTCCGTCGGGGCGTTCACCAGCGACTGGGGCTCGGTGTCGCGGGTGCGGGCGACCTGCGGCACGGACACCAGCCGGGGGGCGCCGTGCAGCACGGACACCCATGAGGTGACGGTCCGTCACGGGCGGGTGGTGGCGAGCGCCGACACCCCCGGCAGCGGTCCCGTGGCGGAGGGCAGCACGGTCCTCGTGGGCCGTGAGGCGGGCGCCCAGGCGCTGCGGAAGCTGTCGCTCGGTGACCCGGTGGGCGTCCAGCACCGGCTGGTGGCCGCCCGGTCGCACATCCCGTTCCGCTTCGCCCTCGGCGGCTATCCGGTGCTGCGCGGCGGCGTGCCGCTGCCCGGCCTCGACCGGACGACCCCGGCGGTGCGGACCGCCGCCGGGATCTCCGACGACGGCCGGCGCCTGCTGCTGCTCGCGCTCGACGGCTCGCCGGAGTTCCGTTCGGGCCTCACGATCGCCGAGGTGGCCGACACCTTGCGCGGTCTCGGTGCCACCGAGGGCTTCAGCCTCGACGGCGGCGGCTCCTCCACGCTGGTCTCGGCGACGGCCACGCTGGTCGCGCGGGCGCCGGGCGCCGACGCGGTGACCGTACGGAACAATCCGAGCGGCGGGGCCGAGCGTCCGGTGCCGAACGGCATCGGGGTGTTCTCCCGGTGACGGCGTCCGCGCTCCGCGCGGTCTACTCGGTGTCCCGCACCGCGACCAGGCCGTTGAAGACGCCCACGTAGGCGGTCCCGTCCGGGCCCAGCGTCACCGGGGCCCAGTTGTTGTCGTAGGCGATGCCCGTACCGGCGAGCCGCTTCCACCTGGTCTCGCCGGTGCGGAAGTCGACCGCGGTGAGGTACCAGGCGTCGACGCCGAGCCGGTTCGGTTCCTTCGTGTAGAAGTACAGCAGTCCGTTGGCGGTGGAGAGCTTGGGGACGGTGGAGGGTGCGCGCACGTCGCTCTCCCAGACGGTGTCGCAGCCGCTGCCGTCCTCGCGTACGTCGATCCTGTTGACGCCCCCGACGACACTGCGGCCCAGCGTGAGCGAGGTGATGTTCTCGTACCCGTAGTTGTTCTCGACGACGAGGCTGTCCCCCCAGGTGATGAGGGAGTTGTCGGTGGTGGAGGCGCCCGGCGCGAAGACGGGGACCTTGCAGACGAGCCGCTCGTCGTCGGGCACACCGGCGCCGCGCCGGTAGACGAGGACGTTCATGCGGTCGTCGGCGTTGTCGGTGATGGCCACGTAGTCGCCGTGCTCGCCGAAGAGGTCGGGGGTCGTGCCCGAGCCCTGGTTGACCGAGCCCGGCTTGGTGCCGCTGCCGCGGTCGTAGGTCTGCCGCCACTGGACCCGCGGGGTGCCGTCGCGGCCCGCGCGGAAGCTGTAGAGCGCGTGGTCGGAGACGATGGAGACTCCGTCCTCGGCGACTTGGAAGGAGTTCTGGATCTCCTCGCCGTCCAGGCGTACGGACCGGATGGCACCGGAGTCCGGGGCGACGGTGCCGACGCGCCCCTGCCGTGTCACCCACCAGACGCGCCCCTCCCAGTCGGGCATGACGGAGGTGACGGGGTCGCACTCGCCGCTGGGGTGAAGGTTGGTCCAGGAGACGCAGTCGTGCGGGACGTGCGCGGTGAGGTCCCACTCCTTGTCGACGACGAAGCGCCAGCCACCGTCGGGCGTCCGTTCGTGGGCGAGCCGGACGATGTGCTGCCGGGAGTCGGCGAGCACGAGGCGGTCCTGGTCGTCGAGGTAGGAGTAGGCGCCGCCCGAGGTGTCCTTGAAGATCCTGGAGAAGTCGAGCCGGGTGATGGCCTCGACGGTGGAGGGCCGCTGGGGCAGCTTGTACTCGGCGAGCGTCTCAAGGCTCCGCGGGTCGAGCAGTTTCACCAGGAACCCCGTGAAGGTGCCGCACACGGTGACGATGCGGCCCTGCCGGTCGAAGGTGACGGTGGCGCACTCGCCGCCGAGGGCGGCCATCTTCTCGCTGTCGACGCCCGGCTTCCTCCCGAGCGGTCCGCTCCAGGGGTACGTACCGCTGCCCGC
>NZ_JASKYR010000896.1:0-2507 GCF_041028215.1 Streptomyces flavofungini | reverse complement strand
CCCGAGGCCACCGCCGGGGCACCGCGCACCGCCGTCGCGCCGGACGCCGCCGCGGCCGTCACGCGGGCCGCTGAAGCACCGTGAGACTGCGGTCGGTCAGCGTCAGACGGTCACCGGCCTGCACCTTGACCCCCGAGTCCGGCTCCACTCCTTCCCCGAGCGCGGTGTCGACCACGACCTGCCACTGCCGCCCGTGGTTGACCGGGACCACGAACTCGATCGGGTCGGGCGAGGCGTTGAACATCAGCAGGAACGAGTCATCGGTGATCCGTTCGCCGCGCTGCCCCGGCTCCGAGATGGCGTTGCCGTTCATGAACACGCTCAGCGCCCGCGTGTGCGAGGCGTCCCAGTCGCTCTGCTCCATCTCCTCGCCCTCCGGGGTGAACCAGGCGATGTCGGACAGCTCGTCGCGGGTGCCCTGGACCGGGCGGCCGTGGAAGAACCTGCGGCGGCGGAAGACCGGGTGGTCGCGCCGGAGCATCGCCATCGCGCGCGTGAAGGCCAGCAGCGAACTCTCGCCCTCCGGCCAGCGCACCCACGCCACTTCGTTGTCCTGGCAGTAGGCGTTGTTGTTGCCGCCCTGGGTCCGCGCGAACTCGTCGCCGTGGCTGAGCATCGGCACGCCCTGGGAGAGCATCAGCGTGGCGATGAAGTTGCGCATCTGCCGCTCGCGCAGGGCGAGGACGGCCGCGTCGTCGGTGTCGCCCTCGGCGCCGCAGTTCCAGGAGCGGTTGTGGCTCTCGCCGTCCCGGTTGTTCTCGCCGTTGGCCTCGTTGTGCTTGTCGTTGTACGAGACCAGGTCGTGCAGGGTGAAACCGTCGTGGCAGGTGGTGAAGTTGATGGAGGCCAGGGGCCGCCGCCCGTCGTCCTGGTAGAGGTCGGACGAGCCGGTGAGCCGGGAGGCGAACTCCGCCAGGGTGCGCGGCTCGCCCCGCCACAGGTCGCGCACGGTGTCGCGGTACATGCCGTTCCACTCGGTCCACAAGGGCGGGAAATTGCCCACCTGGTAGCCGCCCTCGCCGACGTCCCAGGGCTCGGCGATCAGCTTCACCTGGCTGACGACCGGATCCTGCTGCACCAGGTCGAAGAAGGACGACAGGCGGTCCACCTCGTGGAACTGCCGGGCGAGCGTCGCCGCGAGGTCGAAGCGGAAGCCGTCCACGTGCATGTCGGTGACCCAGTGCCGCAGCGAATCCATGATCATCTGGAGGACGTGCGGCGAGCGCATCAGGAGCGAGTTGCCGGTCCCCGTGGTGTCCATGTAGTAGCGCGGGTCGTCGGTGAGGCGGTAGTACGAGGCGTTGTCCAGGCCCTTGAAGGAGAGGGTGGGGCCCAGGTGGTTGCCCTCGGCGGTGTGGTTGTAGACGACGTCCAGGATCACCTCGATGCCCGCCTCGTGCAGCGCCTTCACGGCCTGCTTGAACTCCAGGACCTGCTCGCCCCGGTCGCCCCAGGACGCGTAGGCGTTGTGCGGGGCGAAGAAGCCGATGGTGTTGTAGCCCCAGTAGTTGTTCAGGCCCATGTCGACCAGGCGGTGGTCGTTCACGAACTGGTGGACCGGCATCAGCTCCAGGGCGGTGACGCCGAGGCCGGTGAGGTGGTCGATGATCGCCGGATGACCGAGGGCCGCGTACGAACCGCGCAGTTCGTCCGGCAGGTCCGGGTGCAGCATCGTCAGGCCCTTCACATGGGCCTCGTAGATCACCGTCTGGTGGTACGGGGTGCGGGGCGGCCGGTCGTCACCCCAGTCGAAGTAGGGGTTGACCACGACCGACGTCATCATGTGCGGCGCCGAGTCCAGGTCGTTGCGCCTGCCGGGGTCGTCGAAGTGGTAGCCGTACACCTCCTCGCCCCAGTCGACGCGCCCGCTGACCGCGCGCGCGTAGGGATCGAGCAGCAGCTTCGCGGAGTTGCAGCGGTGCCCCTGTCCGGGTTCGTAGGGGCCGTGCACACGGAAGCCGTAGCGCTGCCCCGGCATGATGCCGGGGAGGTAGGCATGCCGTACGAACGCGTCGGACTCGCGCAGCTCGATGGCTGTCTCCGAACCGTCGTCGTGCAGCAGACACAGCTCCACGCGCTCCGCGGCCTCGGAGAAGACCGCGAAGTTCGTGCCGGCTCCGTCGTACACGGCACCTAAGGGGTACGCCTGTCCAGGCCAGACCTGCATGCAGAGACTCTTTCACTCACGCCCCCTCGGGTCGGGGCCACATGGGCGAGAGTCTGCCCAAAACTGGGGCAACCACCACGGAGTTGAACCCGTCTAACCCCCTGACCACATACTCGGCATGCCCACAAAAGGGGCGCCAGGGGAGTAGGGGGAGTAAGTGCGCGAAATAGTCAGACGCCACCTGGGGAAGGTGGTGGCGGGCGCGGCGGTCGCGGCGGCCGCCACCGCCCCCCCCCCCCCCCCCCCCCCCCCCCCCCCCCCCCCCCCCCCCCCCCCCCCCCCCCCCCCCCCCCCCCCCCCCCCCCCCCCCCCCCCCCCGGCCGCCACCGCCGTGCTGGTG
>NZ_JASKYR010000895.1:0-3179 GCF_041028215.1 Streptomyces flavofungini | reverse complement strand
CCCTCCCCCGCTCCGGCCGCCCCCGGCCCACCGTGATCCTCGTCCGACGGGAGACCCGCCCATGCCATCGACCCACGCAAGGCTCGCCGGTGTGTCCGTCCACCTGCCCGAGACCGTCCGATCGGCGGCGGAGACCGAGCGCCTGGTGGCCGCCGCGAGCGGCGGGTTCCGCCCGCCGCCCGGCCTCGTCCACCGCCTCACCGGCGTGGAACGGCTGCACGTCATGCCCGACGACTGGCAGGCGTCCGACCTGGCCGCCGCCGCGGCGCGCAAGCTGCTCGCCGGGACCGGTACCGACCCCGAAGGCATCGACCTGCTCATCTTCGCCGCCGCGAGCCAGGACATGATCGAGCCCGCGACGTCCCACATCGTCGCCGACCACCTGGGCCTCGGCTGCCCCGTCTTCGACGTGAAGAACGCCTGCAACAGCGTGCTCAACGCGCTGGAGACGGCACACGCCCTCATCGCGCAGGGCTCCTACCACCGCATCCTCATCGCGTGCGGTGAGTCGCCCTCGCGCGCGGTCCGCTGGTCGGTGCCCGACCTGCGCACCTACCTCGCCTCGATCCCGGGGTACACGCTGTCCGACGCGGGCGCGGCGCTGCTTCTCGAGGCGTCCGCCGAACCCGGCGTGCTCGGCCACGGGTTCACCGCCGACTCCCGTTCCTGGAGCGTCGGCACGCTGGCCTCCGGCGGCTCCGCGCACCCCCGGGGCGACGAGCACACCTACTTCCGCCTCGACGGGGTGGGGCTGCGCCGCGCCTTCGAGCGGCTCGGCCCGGGGATACTCGACGAGACCCTTCAGCGGCTCGGCGTCGCCTGGCGGGACATGGCGGCCGTCTGCGTCCACCAGGTGTCGAAGCCCTATCTGGACGAACTCACCCGGCGCTTCGGCCTGCCGCCGGAGAAGATCGCCGTCACCGTCACCGAGCACGGCAACGCGGCGTCGGCGAGCCTGCCCCTCCAGCTCGTGCGCGCCCAGGAGAGCGGCCGGGCGGGCCCCGGCGACCTGGTCGGGCTCGTCGGCCTCGCGGGCGGCATCAGCATGGGATTGAGCGTGATCCGGCTGTGAATCTCTGGGTAGTGGTCCCCGCGTACAACGAGGCCCACGGCATCACGGCGACGCTCGAAGCCCTCGCCACGCAGACCGACCGCGACTTCACCCTGGTCGTGGTCGACAACGACTCCACGGACGGCACGGCCGACGTGGTCAGGGGCTTCGGCTACCCCGGTGCCCTGCACCTCGTCCACGAGACCCGCAAGGGCACCGGCGCCGCCGCCGACACCGGCATGCGCCACGCCATCGCCCACGGCGCCACGCATCTGGCCCGTACCGACGCCGACTGTCTGCCCGCCGCCGACTGGACCGCGCGGGTGCGGGCGGCCTTCGGCGACGGACTGCTCCTGGTCGCCGGGCGGCTGCGCCCGCGTACCGACGAGGCTCCGCTGTCGCCGCTGCGCCGCGCGGGGCTCGTCGGCGCCACGGAGGCCGCGGCGCTCTTCGGCCGGTTCAGGCCCGGCAACCGCGATCCCCGTTACCTCGGCCCGTACGTGATGGCGCCCGGCTGCAACATGGCCATCACCGCCGGGCTCTACGAGAGCGCGGGCGGCTTCCCGCGCACGGCGATCGAGGAGGTCCACGAGGACCGCGCCCTGGTCAACGCGGTACGCACGCTGACTTCGGCCTACGGCGTGCGGCGCGACGTACGCGTCGCCGGGTCCGCCCGCCGGGTCCGCGCGTGGGGGCTGCGCCGCACGCTCGGCTGGTACGCGGACCACCGCTACCGGCCCGAGGTGGTGGACATCCGATGACCACGGCTCTCGCCCCGGCCGCCGCCGACGGCCTCGACCGGTGGGAGCGGCGGCTCCAGAGTGCCGCCCACCCCGTGGCGTACCGGCTGCTGCGCGCCGTCGCCGCGCGCGGTCCCGTCGTCCGGGTGCCGCGTGTCGGCGTGGTGGTCAGCGACGCCGCCCTCGCGCGCGAAGTCCTCACCGACACGGCGCATTTCACCAAGACGGGCCCCGGTTCGCCCGCCGACCTCTGGACACCCGTCCTCGGCCCTTCCGTGCTCCTGAACATGGAGGGCGCCGAGCACGCGGCCCTGCGCCGCCGTCTCTCCGGCCTCTTCACGCCCGGCTATGTGGCCGCGCTCTGCGCCCGCGTCCTGGCGCAGCCCCTCGCCGACCTGACCCGGCGGCTGCGCGCGGGCGAGGACGCCGACCTCGTACGGGTGGCCCAGGCCTGCGCGGGCGCGGCGATCTGCGAGATCGTCGGCATGCCGGTGCGTCCCGGCAGGCTCGCCGCGGCGCACGCCGAGGCGGCCGAGGTCACCGGGATGGTGCGGCTGTGGCGCCCGGCCATGACGGGCCGTCAGGTGAGGCGCGCCCGCGAGGTGCTCGGCGGCCTGACGGCCTCGGCGGTGACCGCGTACCGCGAGGGGTCGGAGGCGACCCTGCCGGGCCGTCTGCGCGGACTCGGTCTGAGCGAGCGGGAGGCCCGCGGGGCGGTCGGCGCGTTCCTGCTCACCGGCACCGAGACCCTGGTCTCGTTCATCCCGCGCCTGATCGCGCTCTGCCACGACTCCGGCCTGCTCGCTCCCGGCCCGCGGCGCCTGAGCACCGACGACAGCCACCCGGGGCCTGGCCTAAACGCGGTGGTGGAGGAGGCGCTGCGGGTGACCGTGCCGTCGCCGGTGATGCTGCGCAGCGTGGCCGGTGCCACCTCGGTGGGCGGGGTGCCGGTGTCCCCCGGTGACCGTGTGGTCATCGCGACCCTGCTGTGCGCGCAGGCGTACGGACCCTTCGCCCCGGAGCGGCCCCACCCGCCGGAGCTGCGCCGCCTCTGGTTCGGCGCGGGCCCCCACTTCTGCCTGGGCATGCCGCTGGCCATGGCGCAGATCCGGGCGGTCCTCGACGCGGTGCTGGCCGCGGGCCCGACCACGGTGACCACCCGCGTGGCCGCCCGCCGCGTACTGATACCGGGCTACGCCCGCCTGGACCTCAAGCAGCGACGGAGCCCGAGTTGACGCCACGAAGCGACCCCTTCACGGTCCAGGGCCACGCGCCTCGCCCCGACCAGGGTCACCGCTCGCGCGGAAGCTGGCCGCGCGGCGGCTCGCGGCGTGCTCATGCCGGGCCACGTCCGGCTGAACCTGCGTCCACGGAACACGAGTTGAGGC
>NZ_JASKYR010000894.1:0-3342 GCF_041028215.1 Streptomyces flavofungini | reverse complement strand
CCTCGGGCTCGGGCAAGTCCACCTTTCTCCAGTGCGCGGCGGGCCTCGACCGCCCGAGCTCCGGCACCGTCCACCTCGGCGGCACGGAGATCACCGGCATGAGCGAGAACAAGCTCACCGCCCTGCGCCGCACCCGCCTCGGCTTCGTCTTCCAGGCGTTCAACCTGCTGCCCTCGCTCACCGTCGAGCAGAACGTCGTTCTGCCGATGCGCCTCGCGGGCCACCGCCCCGACCGCCGCAAGGCCGCCGAGATGCTCGCCCGCGTGGGCCTCGGCGACAAGGGACGCCGCCGCCCCGGCCAGCTCTCCGGCGGCCAGCAGCAGCGCGTCGCCATCGCCCGCGCCCTGGTCACCGAGCCGGACGTGATCTTCGCCGACGAGCCGACCGGCGCCCTCGACACCACCACCGCCACCGAGATCCTCGCCCTGCTGCGCTCCGCCGTGGACGGCCTGCGCGCCACCGTCGTCATGGTCACCCACGACCCGGCCGCCGCCGCCCACGCCGACCGCGTCCTCTTCCTCGCCGACGGCGCCATCGTCGACCATCTGGACGGGGCGTCCGCCCAGCAGATCGCCGCCCGCATGACGACCCTGACGGCCCCGGCGTACGCGGGGGTGGCCGCGTAATGGCGTACGTCCCCAACGGGCTCGCCCGCGCCGCCGTCCGCTTCAAGCCCGCCGCCTTCGCGGGCACCTTCGTCGCGCTGATGATGGCCTCGCTGATCGTCGCCGCGTGCGGCATCCTCCTGGAGACGGGGCTGCGCGCCTCGGTGCCGCCCGGCCGTTACGCAGGGGCCCCCGTGGTCGCCGCCGCCGACCAGCAGGCGCGCTACGTCATCGGCAGCGGCGAAGGGCGCAGCGCGGAGTCGACGCCGCTGCCCGACCGGGCCCGCCTCGACGCCGCCCTGCTGTCCAGGGCCGCCGCCGCACCCGGCGCCCGTACCGCGATCGCCGACGTCACCTTCCCCGTACGATCCGGCGACCGGTCCCTGACCGCGCACGGCTGGGGCTCCACCGCCTTCACCGGCGAGAAGCTGGCCACCGGCCGCGCGCCGCACCCCGGCGAGGTCGTCCTCGCCGCGCCCGGCGCCGCCGTCGGCGAGCGCACCACCCTCACCACGGCCGACGGGCCGCGCTCCTACCGCGTCTCCGGCACGGTCGCCCCCTCGGGCTCGGCGCCCACCGCCTGGTTCGCCGACTCCGACGCCGTCCGCGTCTCGGGACACCCCGGGCGGATCGACGCCATCGCCGTCCTGCCGAAGGCGGGCGTCCCCGAGGCCACGCTCAAGACCCAGGTGGCGGACGCGCTCGGCGGCAGGGCGAAGGTGCACACCGGCGACGACCGGGGCACCGCCGAGGACTCCTCCCTCGCCTACGCCAAGGAGATGCTCACCGCCCTCGGCGGCTCCTTCGGCGGCATCGCGGCGATGACGGCCGTGTTCACCGCCGCCGGGACCGTCGCCCTCTCCGTCGGCCAGCGGGCCCGCGAGTACGCGCTGCTGCGGGCCATCGGCACCACCCCGCGCCAGATCCGCCGCACCATCGCCACCGAGACGCTGCTCGTCGCGCCGGTCGCCGCGGCGGTGGGCCTGCTGCCCGGCATCGCACTCGCCGACTGGTGGTTCGGCCAGTTGCGGGAGAAGGGCGCGGTGCCGCGGGGCGTGGAGCTCTCGGTGTCGTACATCCCGCTCGTCGCCGCCGTCGGCACCGCCGTCCTCACCGCGCTCGGCGCCGGATACCTCGCGGCCCGCCGGCCCTCCCGCATCAAGCCGGGCCAGGCGCTCAGCGAGGCCGCCGTGGAGCCGGTGCGGTTCGGCTGGATCCGCACACCGCTCGGCCTCGCCGCCACGGCGGGCGGCGCTGTCTTCGCCGGAGTCGCCGCGAACACCAGCGGTGAGGACGCGGCCAACGCCGCCCTCGGCGTCGTCATGCTCTTCATGCTGGCCGTGGCCCTGCTCGGGCCCCTGGTGGCCCGCGCCTGCGCGGCCCTGTTCGGCCTGCCGCTGCGCGGCGCGGGCGCCCCGGCCGCACTGGCCGCCGCCAACTCCCGTACGAACGCGCGCAGGCTCGCGTCGGCGATCACCCCCATCGTCCTCGCCATGGCCTTCGCCTCGGTCCTCGTCTTCATGCACACCAGCGAGGACAGGGCCGCCGCCGACCAGCAGCGCGCCGGTATCACCGCCGACCACATCGTCACCTCCGAGGCGGGCCTCGCCCCGGACGCGGTGCGCCGGGCCGCCCGCGCCGACGGGGTCACCTCGGCGGTCGGGCTCCTGAAGACGTCCGTGCTCGTACCGGCGGGCGACGGCTCGCTGCGCGCGGCGTCCGCCCAGGGCGTCACGGGCACCGCCGCCGATCTGGCCGAGGTCCAGGACCTCCAGATCAGGACGGGCGCCCTGAAGCTGGGCAGGAACGAGATCGCCCTGGACGCGGCCCTCGCCCGCTCCGCCGGCGTCGAGGCGGGCGACCGCGTCGCCATCCGCCTGCCCGACGGCACCAAGGCCGAGCCGAGCGTCGTGGCCACGTACGGCAGGGGCCTCGGCCTCTCCGAGGTGACGCTGCCGACGGCGGACGTACGCCACCACGTCACGGCACCCCTGCCCACCGAGATCTGGACGAAGGGCGGCTCGGCCGCGTCCCTCTCCGGCCTCGGCACCCTGAAGGACCGCGACGGCTACACCACCGCCCAGTCCCTGGACCGCGAGATGAACGCCTGGGCCAACACCACCATGGCGGCCGTGCTCGGCGGCTTCGCGGCGATCGCCGCCGCCAACACTCTGGTGATGACGGTCCTGGACCGCCGCCGCGAGCTCGGCACACTGCGCCTGATCGGCTCCACACGCCGCCAGGTCCTGCGGATGGTCCGCTGGGAGGCGCTGATCGTCGCGGTGGCGGGCACGGTCATCGGCTCGGCCATCGCCCTGGCCACCCTGGTGCCCATGATGAACGGCCTGACCGGCGAGGCTCCGTACATCCCGCCGCTGGTCTACGGCTCCTTCGTCGGCGCCATCCTGCTCCTGGGCCTGGCCTCGGCGACGATTCCCGCGCGTGCGGCACTGCGTGACGCCTAGGTCGTGTCCGCAAAGTGCTGTGGTCGTTGGTCTGTTCGTGGTGCGTCGTCATGAGCTGACTGATGAGTCGTGGGCGGTGATCGAGCCGTTTCTGGCTCCACCGCGGATGGGTCGTCCGGTGCGGGATCGCCGGCAGGTGGTCAACGGGATCCTGTGGAAGCTGTCCACCGGGGCTGCCTGGCGGGACCTGCCCGAGCGGTATGGCCCGTGGAAGACGGTCTATGAACGTTTCCGCCGCTGGTCTGCCGACGGCACCTGGGACCGCCTCCTGG
>NZ_JASKYR010000893.1:0-2801 GCF_041028215.1 Streptomyces flavofungini | reverse complement strand
TCTCCACGGGGTCGCCCGCGTCGTCAAGGGCGTCAACTTCCAGAACCTGCGCGACGCGGGCGACCCCGTGGAGATGGCCAAGGTCTACGACGCCGAGGGCGCCGACGAGCTGACCTTCCTGGACATCACCGCGTCCTCCGGCAACCGCGAGACGACGTACGACGTGGTCCGCCGCACCGCCGAGCAGGTCTTCATCCCGCTCACGGTCGGCGGCGGCGTGCGCACCGCCGAGGACGTCGACAAGCTGCTGCGGGCGGGCGCGGACAAGGTGGGCGTCAACACCGCGGCCATCGCGCGCCCCGACCTGATCCGCGAGATCGCGGAGCGCTTCGGCCGCCAGGTCCTCGTCCTCTCGGTCGACGCGCGCCGCACGGCGTCGGGCTCCTTCGAGGTGACGACCCACGGCGGCCGGAAGTCGGCCGGGATCGACGCCGTCGAATGGGCACACCAGGCCGCCGAACTGGGCGCGGGCGAGATCCTGCTCAACTCCATGGACGCCGACGGCACCAAGGACGGCTACGACACCGAGATGATCGCGGCCGTCCGCGCCCACGTCTCGGTCCCGGTGATCGCTTCGGGCGGCGCGGGCCGCCTCGGCCACTTCCCCCCGGCGATCGCCGCCGGTGCGGACGCGGTCCTCGCGGCCTCGGTCTTCCACTTCGGCGACCTGCGCATCGGCGAGGTGAAGGGCGCCCTGCGGGAGGCCGGACACCCGGTGCGCTAGGTTCCCGGCGCGCCGGAACCCCGGCGCGCCGGACCCCGGGCGCTACAGCCCCAGTTGCCTGGTCTCCTGGAGCGTCGCGATCGCGCCCTTGTCGCCGTCCAGCTCCACCTCGGCGACCGACTGCCTGCCGTAGGCGAACAGGAGCAGCTCGGCCGGTTCGCCCGTGGCCGTCACCACCGGGGTGCCCCGGTGGGCCACCGCCGTCTGGCCGTCGGGGCGGCGCAGGACCAGACCGACCGGGGCCTTGCGGCCGATCAGGCGGGCCGTGCGCTCCAGACGGGACCAGAGGGCGTCCGCGAAGACCGGGTCGAGCTCGCGCGGCACCCAGTCGGGGCTCGCGCGGCGCACGTCCTCGGTGTGGATGTAGAACTCCACCGCGTTCGCGGCCTCGTCGACCTGCTTGAGGGAGAAGGGCGAGAACCGCGGCGGCCCGGTTCTGATGAGCTGGATCAGCTCCTCGTACGGCTTCGCCGCGAACTCCGCCTGCACCCGCTCGAGACGGCCCGCGAGCTGCTTGATCAGGAGTCCGCCCGCGGCGTCCGCGCGGCGCTCGCGCACCACCACATGGGCCGCGAGGTCACGGGTCTGCCACCCCTCGCACAGGGTGGGAGCCTCCGGCCCCTCCGCCTCCAACAGATCGGCGAGAAGAAGTCGTTCACGCTTCGCATGGGTCGACATGCCCGCAAGCCTACGGCCGCCCACCCGGTCCGGACAGTGGACGGGGGTCCGTCGCGCGCCCCCGGCGCGGCACAATGGGCCCATGACCAGCGTGCCTCCGCCCAGCAGCGCCCTCGACCCGGAGATCGCCGCGCGCCTCAAGCGCAGCGCCGACGGGCTCATCCCCGCCATCGCCCAGCAGTACGACACCGGCGAGGTGCTGATGCTCGGCTGGATGGACGACGAGGCGCTGCACCGCACCCTGACCACGGGCCGCTGCACCTACTGGTCCCGCAGCCGCCAGGAGTACTGGGTCAAGGGCGACACCTCCGGCCACTTCCAGTACGTCAGGGAAGTCGCCCTGGACTGCGACGCGGACACCGTCCTCGTCCAGGTCGACCAGGTCGGCGCCGCTTGCCACACCGGCACGCGCACCTGCTTCGACTCCGACGTGCTGCCGTTGTCCGGCGTGCCCGCGCCCGGTCAGTAGGGTCGCAGCCATGGACCTCGAGACCTTCCGCAAGCTGGCGTCCGACCGCCGCGTCATCCCCGTCAGCCGCAAGCTCCTCGCGGACGGCGACACCCCCGTCGGCCTCTACCGCAAGCTCGCCGCCGAACGCCCCGGCACGTTCCTCCTGGAATCCGCCGAGAACGGCAGGTCCTGGTCCCGCTACTCCTTCGTCGGGGTCCGCAGCGCCGCCACCCTCACCGTCCGCGACGGCGCGGCCCACTGGCTCGGCACCCCGCCCGTCGGCGTCCCCACCGACGGCGACCCGCTCGAAGCCCTGCGCGCCACCATCGCCCTGCTGCACACCCCGCGCGACGTGGTCAGCGCCGACGGCCTGCCGCCCTTCACCGGCGGCATGGTCGGCTACCTCGGCTACGACATCGTGCGCCGCCTGGAGAAGATCGGCCCCGGCGAGCGGGACGACCTGCGCCTGCCCGAGCTGACCATGCTGCTCACCAGCGACCTCGCCGTGCTCGACCACTGGGACGGCTCGGTCCTGCTGATCGCCAACGCGATCAACCACAACGACCTCGACTCCGGTGTCGACGAGGCCTACGAGGACGCCATCGCCCGGCTCGACGCCATGGAGGCCGACCTCGCACGGCCCGTCGCCCAGCCCCCGGCCGCGCTGCCCGCCTCCGAACTGCCCGAGTACACCGCCCGGTGGGGCGGCGAGCAGTACCAGAGGGCCGTCGAGGACATCAAGGAGCGCATCCGCGCCGGTGAGGCCTTCCAGGTCGTGCCCTCGCAGCGCTTCGAGACCCCCTGCGCCGCGAGCGCCCTAGACGTCTACCGGGTGCTGCGGGCCACCAACCCGTCGCCGTACATGTACCTCCTGCGCCTGGACGGCTTCGACGTGGTCGGATCGAGCCCCGAGGCCCTGGTCAAGGTCGAGGACGGGCGCGCCCTGCT
>NZ_JASKYR010000892.1:0-2762 GCF_041028215.1 Streptomyces flavofungini | reverse complement strand
CTCCAAGACGGACCCGACGCCGACCACGCCCCCGAAGCCCACCCCGTCCAGCGGAACCGGCAACGGAAACGGCAGCGGAGACGGCAGCGGTGAGGAGCCGGAGCAGGGCGGAACCCCCACTCCGTAGGCGCCGGTCAGTCGCCGAGGACCCGCCGCAGATAGTCGTTGCCGAACAGCCGGTCGGGGTCGAGGCGGTCGCGCAGGGCGGTGAACTCGGCGAAGCGGGGGTAGGCCGTGGCGAAGTACTCCGCGTCGCGCGTGTGCAGCTTGCCCCAGTGCGGCCGTCCCTCATGGGCGGTGAAGATCCGCTCGGCGGCCGTGAAGTAGGCCTGGTACGGCGTGCCCTTGTACATGTGGACGGCGATGTACGCGCTCTCCCGGCCCGAGGCCGTGGAGAGCGCGATGTCGTCGGCGGGCGCCGTACGGACCTCCACGGGGAAGCTGATCCGCAGCCGTGAGCGGTCCACCATCGCCTTCAGCTCGCGCAGCGTCTCCACCAGGGCCTCGCGCGGAACGGCGTACTCCATCTCCGTGAAGCGCACCCGGCGCGGGCTGGTGAAGACCTTGTACGGGATGTCCGTGTACGTCCGCGCGGAGAGCGCCTTGCTGGAGATCCTGGCGATGCCGGGGATGGTCGCGGGCACGGCCCTGCCGATGGTGTTGACCACCTGGAAGAGGCCGTTGGAGAGGAGTTCGTCCTCCACGAAGGCGCTGATCCGGCCGGGCGGGGTCGCGGGGCCCGGGCCGCGGTTGTTGCGCTTGGTGTTGCAGTTGCCGGTGTGCGGGAACCAGTAGAACTCGAAGTGCTCGTTCTCCGTGAAGAGCGCGTCGAACTCGGAGGTGACCTGGTCGAAGGTCATCGGCTCCTCACGGGCGGTGAGGTAGAAGACCGGCTCCACGGCGAAGGTGATCGCCGTGATGACGCCGAGCGCGCCGAGCCCGATCCGGGCGGCGGCGAAGACGTCGGGATTCTCGTCGGCCGAGCAGGTGAGGACCGTCCCGTCGGCGGTGACCAGCTCAAGTGCGGTGATCTGCGCGGCGATCGACGCGGAGTCACGGCCCGTGCCGTGCGTGCCGGTGCTGACGGCGCCCGAGACCGTCTGCTCCATGATGTCGCCCATGTTCGTGAGGGACAGGCCCTCGCGGGCGAGCGCCGTGTTCAGCCGCTTGAGCGGAGTGCCCGCCTCCACGGTGACCGTGCCGCCCTCGCGGTCGATGCGGCGGATGCCGGTGAGCAGGTCGGGGCGTATGAGGAGGCCGTCGGTCGCCGCGGTCGCGGTGAAGGAGTGCCCCGAGCCGACGGGCTTGGCCCTGAGGCCGTCCTGTCTGGCCCCGCGCAGCGCGTCGGCGAGCTCGTCCACCGAGGCGGGCGTGACCTCCCTGGCGGGGCGCGCCGTGACGTTGCCCGCCCAGTTACGCCACGCCGCTGTGCTCCTCGCGCTGCCCGTGCCCGTTCCCGTGCTCATGGGTCCCCCTCAGTTGCCGGACCGGCCGCTTCAGCCGGCGATACCCCAGGAACCCGAAGACGACCGCGGCGGCTCCGGAGACCCCCGGGACCGCGTACCCGGCGTCCGGACCGGCGGAGTCGATGACCCAGCCGGCCGCGGAGGAGCCGAGCGCGACGCCGACCGCGAGCCCGGTGCTCACCCAGGTCATGCCCTCGGTCAGTTTCGCGCGAGGTACGTGCTGCTCGACGAGGGCCATCGTCGTGATCATCGTCGGGGCGATGGAGAGGCCCGCCACGAACAGCGCCACGGCCAGGAACGGCAGGTTCCCGACCAGTTGCAGCGGGATCATACTCACGGCCATCGCGCAGACACCCAGCAGCCACCTGGGGGCCGGTGCCCCTTTGAAGTGCAGCAGGCCGTAGACCGCTCCGGCGAGACACGAGCCGAGCGCGTAGACGGCGAGCACCAGGCTCGCCATGGACTTGTGCCCGTGCTCCTCGGCGAAGGCCACGGTGACCACGTCGATCGCCCCGAAGATCGCGCCGGTCGCGACGAAGGTGGCGACGAGCACCTGGAGACCGCCGGAGCGCAACGCCGAGCCGCCGGTGTGGTGTTCGCGGGAGTGGGGGACGGGCTCGGTCGCTCGCTGGGCCGTCAGCCAGAAGACGCCCACGGCGAGGAAGGCCCCGGCGAGCAGCGGGCCCGCCTCGGGGAACCACACCGTGGAGAGCCCGATCGAGATGATCGGCCCGAAGATGAAGCAGACCTCGTCCACGACGGACTCGAAGGAGTACGCGGTGTGGAGCTGCGGGGTGTCGCGGTAGAGCACGGCCCAGCGGGCCCTGATCATCGAGCCGACGCTCGGCACGCAGCCGACCAGCGCGGCGAAGAGGAACAGCGTCCAGTCGGGCGCCTCGAACTTGGCGCAGAGCAGCAGTCCGGCCACCGCGGCCAGGGACACCAGCGTCGCGGGGCGGAGCACCCGGCGCTGGCCGTGCCGGTCGACCAGGCGCGAGATCTGCGGCCCGATCGCGGCGGCGGAGAGCGCGACGGTCGCCGAGAGCGCGCCCGCGAGGCCGTACCGCCCGGTGAGCTGGGACACCATCGTCACGATGCCGATGCCCATCATCGACAGCGGCATGCGGCCGAGGAAACCGGCGGTGGAGAAGGCCTTCGTGCCGGGGGCGGCGAAGATGGCGCGGTAGGGGCTGGGCACGTGGACTCCGCTGAAGCGCCGGAGCGGCTCCCTGAGGGGGAGGGGCCCCGGTAAGGCGTAAAGGTGGCCCATACAGCTTACGGCTCCGGAAGGAGTGC
>NZ_JASKYR010000891.1:0-3092 GCF_041028215.1 Streptomyces flavofungini | reverse complement strand
GGTCAGAAGGGGGGAAGTGCGGTCTGGGGCGCGGTCAGACACGGGTCGCGGTCAGCGAGTGCAGGTAGCGCATCAGGGTCAGCAGGACGTCCCTGCTCGACTCCCTGCGGCGGGCGTCGCACGGCATGATCGGCACCGCGGGCTCCAGATCGAGGGCCCTGCGCAGGGTCTCGATGCCGTGGTGGGGCGCGTCGGGGAAGTCGTTGACGGCGACGACGAACGGCACGCCGCGCTCCTCCAGGCGGCCGATCACGTCGAAGCTGACTTCGAGGCGGCGGGTGTCAATGAGCACGACCGCGCCGAGCGCGCCTTCGAAGAGGCCGTTCCACAGGAACCAGAAGCGTTCCTGGCCCGGGGTGCCGAAGAGGTAGAGGACCAGTTCCTCGGAGATGCTGATGCGGCCGAAGTCCATGGCGACGGTGGTCGCCGTCTTGCTCTCCGAGCCGTAGTTGTCGTCGACGCCGATGCCCGCCTGGGTCATCGTCTCCTCGGTGGTCAGCGGGCGGATCTCGCTGACCGAGCCGACCATCGTGGTCTTGCCGACCCCGAAGCCACCGACGATCACGACCTTGACCGCGGCCGTCGCCGTGTGCGGGAGGACGTCCTCGCTGCGCGGGCCGGTGATCGTGTCAGAGCTTTTGAAGTCCATGCATCACCGCTTCGAGAAGGGATCGGTCGGGCAGCGCGGAGCGCACGATGGGAGCGCGCGCCTGGACGAGCTCGGACCCCAGTAACTCCGTCAGGACGACGGTCACGACGCTGAACGGCAGCGCCAGATAGGCCGACAGTTCGGCGACCGAGATCGGGGTCGTGCACAGCCGCAGCACCGCGGAGTGCTCGGGCTGTGCCGTCGGGGCCGCCTCGCCCTGCGCCACGATGAGCGTGACGAGGTCGAGGGCGGCGCGGTCCGAGCCGTCGCCGGTCAGGATGTACAGCCGTTCGGGGTTCTCCGGGCCGCGGCGCTCACGTTGGGGGGGTGAGCCTCCTCCCGGCGCCTCCCCGGAGGAAGGGCCGTTCGGAGGTCCTTGCGGAGGAGTCATACGGCCTGCCCGTCACGCCGCGGCGGGCTCGTCAGATGGGCCCCGATCCGTACGACGAGGTCGCGCATGCGGGTGCCGATGAGGCCCGCGTCGACGGTCTCGTCCGCGAGGACGGCGAGATAGGCGCCGGCGCCCGCGGCCATCAGGTAGAAGTAGCCGCCGTTGATCTCGATGATGACCATCTTCATGCCGCCGTCGCTGTGCGGGATCTCGGTGGCCACCGCGGCGGCCAGGCTCTGCAGCCCCGCGCAGGCGGCGGCGATGCGGTCGGCAGCGTCGGGGTCGCCGCCGTAGCGTGCGATGCGCAGGCCGTCCGCGGAGAGGACGACGATCTGCCGGGTCTGCGGAACCCCGTCGGCGAGTTCCTTCAGCATCCAGTCGAAATTGGCGCGCTGCTGGATCACTTCCAGCCCCCCTCGTCGGTGATGCCGTGGTTGTTCCGGTGGGATTCCGGTGCGGGCGTGGTGCCCTGCGGTGGCGCTCCTTCCGGTGGCGCGGCACCCTGCGGCGGTGTCTGGCCTGGAGCGGCGGGATCTCCCTTGACGCCCTTCATGAATGCCTCGATCCACAGGCCGGGCTCGGGCTCCTCCTTCTTCTGGGGGGGCAGCGGCGGCGGTGCCGTCGCGGCGGCGTGGGCCTCGGCGGCGCGCTGGGCCTGGGCCTCCTGCGCGTACCGCTCGCTGAGCGACATCGTCACGCGGCTGCGGCGCTGCGGCAGGCCGCCCGAGGTCCACTCGGTGACCTCGGGGACCTCGTCCTGCATGGCCGCGGTGAGCGGTGAGCGCAGCGGCGGGCCCGCGGTGACGACGCGGGGCTTCTTGCGGCGGATGTTGCGCTCGGGCTCCTCGATGAGCTTGCCGCCGTTGTCGACGCGGGGCACCGCGGAGGCGCCGATGCCGTGGGCGAGTCCGGGCGCCGGTCCTGTGGTGATCATCTCGCGCGGCACGATGAGCACCGCGCGGACACCGCCGTAGGCGGACTGCCGCAGGGAGATCTGCATGTTGTACATCTGCGACAGGCGGCCGACGACGGCCATGCCGAGGCGCGGGCTCTCGCCCAGGTCGTTGAGGTCGATGCCGGCCTGCGCCTGGGCCAGCATGCGCTCGGCGCGCTCGCGGGCCTCCTCACTGAGGCTGACGCCGCCGTCCTCGATCTCCACGGCGATGCCGGTCTGCACCTCGACGGCGGTGACGTGCACCTTGGTCTGCGGGGGCGAGTACCGCGTGGCGTTGTCGAGCAGTTCGGCGCAGGCGTGGATCAGCGGCTCGACGGACGTGCCGTGGATCGCGACCTTGGCGATGGAGTGCAGCTCGACGCGGGGGTAGTCCAGGATGCGGCACATCGCGCCGCGCAGCACGCTGTACAGCGGTACGGGCTTGGGCCACTGACGGCCCGGCCGGGCGCCGCCGAGCACCGCGATGGAGTCGGCGAGGCGGCCGATCAGGGCGGTGCCGTGGTCGATGCGGAGCAGGTCGTCGAAGACCTCGGGGTTGCGGCCGTGGAACTCCTCCATCTCGCGCAGCTCCGCGGCCTGCTGGTGGACGATCGACTGCACGCGGCGGGCGATGTTCACGAAGGCGCGCTGCGCCGACTCACGCATCGCCTCCTCGTGGTCGAGGGTCTCCAGGATGTTGCGCAGCAACTGACGCTGCGCATGCGGCATTTCTTTGTACGCCTCGTCGTTGTCGACGACGTTGCGCATGACTTCGGCGGGGGGCTCGCCCTGCTGGAGCCGCCACATCGCCTCGGGCAGGATGTCCCGGCCCAGGCGGATGGTCTCGTCGTCGTGGGCCGCGATGCGGCGCTCCAGGTGGGCGAGCCGCTGTGCGTACTGCGTGCGCTGCCCCCTGATGGTGCGGCCGCGCCGCACGGCTTCCGCGCCGACCAGGATCACCAGGAGGGTCGCGACGGCGCCGCACCAGGTGACGGCGGTCCTTGCCGGTTCCGTCACCACGGCGACGGCGGCGCCGGTCGCGGCGGCCATCAGCACGGCGGGCAGCAACAGCACGCGGATGTACGGGACTTCTCGGCCACCGGGMGGCGATTGAACAC
>NZ_JASKYR010000890.1:0-3482 GCF_041028215.1 Streptomyces flavofungini | reverse complement strand
AAGGGCGGCGGGTCGGGGAGCAGATCTGCCTCCATCCTCCGTGGTGAAGCGGCGGGCGTGGTGAAGCGGCGGGCACCGTGAATCGGCGGGCGTGGTGAAGCGGCGGGCATCGTCATGGGTAGGGTGCCCGCTTCGGCCGGTGGTGCCACCAACCACCGCTTGACCGGCGGAGCGCGCGCCCGGCTCACGGGCGGCGGACCCGTCGAGCCGGTCTCAGGACCGTGGCGCGGGCGGGCGGCGGCGTGCGACCCAGTACGTCAGGTACACCGAGCACACCGCGGCGAAGGCGCACCACGTCGAAATGTACTCCTGCCGCCACAGCGTGAAGGTCGCCGCGGCCCCGACGGCTACCAGGACGCCGAACGCGACGAGGCCCCGGTCACCGGAGAGGAGCAGGGAGCCGATGGTGGCGAGCAAGTAGCAGGCGATGACCAGTTCGGGCCGGGGCAGCCCCAGGGAGTATCCGACGGTGTGTCCGCGGATCTCGGCCGTCACGGTGCGGGTCGCGAGTGTGTGCGCCAGTACGGCCGCCGTCGCGACGCCCGCGCACAGGGGGAGGAGCAGGCGGCGGCGGGCGCCGGGCGGTGCGGCGCACAGCACGGCCGCCGGTACCCACAGCGGCAGGAGCGGGAGCGCGATGACGGCCCAGGCGAGGGTGGCGGGCCCGGTGCCGCCGTCCTGGTGCCAGACCGCGGCCTCGATCATCTGATGCACGCCCAGCAGGAGCGGCAGCGCGGCCAGCGGCAGGTCGCGGGGGCGGCGGGCCGCCAGGGCCATCGAGGCGGCTCCCACGGCCGCGATGCCCGCGCCCGCGACGAGATCGGCCGTCGCACTCCAGCACATGCCCGCAACGGTACGGCCCCCCGGGCGCGAGAGCGCGTCACGACGCCGTGCGCGGGCGACCACCCGCGACCGGGGCCGGTCCGCTCCGCCCGGTGACCAACCGCTG
This sequence comes from Streptomyces flavofungini, assembly GCF_041028215.1. GTDB lineage: Bacteria > Actinomycetota > Actinomycetes > Streptomycetales > Streptomycetaceae > Streptomyces > Streptomyces flavofungini_B. The sequence continues at coordinate 2,533 of NZ_JASKYR010000890.1, read as the reverse complement.
TTCCCCGCCGCATGGGGCGAGACGGTGATCGAGGAGTTGGTGATCTCCCGGTGTGCGGCGGATCGCCTGTCACCCGTTCTGACCGGCGGTCAGCCGAAGCGCAGGATGCGGGGAGCGAAGGTGCCCTCGGGTCCCGCTGCCCGGCCGACCGACCACACGGTCTCCGTGCCCGGCACCGGCGCGAGCCGAAGCGTCGTGGAGTCACCTTCCCCGGCCACCGCGGGTTCGCTGTGCTCGGCGAAGGACCGGCCGTCCCAGGCGAGGAAGTCCGGCCCCGGGATCAGCGGGGGATTGCTGCCCGGCGGTGCCCACTTCTGCGAGCGGGCCACCGAGACCCAGGCCAGCTCGCCGGACGGGCCGGGCGCCAGGGAGGTGATCCCGCCGAAGTCGGCGGGCACGGTCACCCGGCTCCACGTCTGCCCGTCGAAACGCATCAGCAGCGGCGGGATCGGCTTGCCCACCGGGCCGCCGACGAATCCGGCGGTGCCGCCCGCCCACACCTCCGTCGGCGAGACCGCGAGCACGCTGCCCACGGCCGACCGCGGGAATCCGCTGACGGTCGTCTGTTGCCACGCGGTGCCGTCGAAGTGCGACACGGCGGCGCCCGAGGCGGTCTCACCCGCGGCCCAGACATCGTCGGGGGCGAGGATGTGCAGGCCGTACACGGACCCCGGCGGCACCGGCAGGTCCCGCCAGCCGCGCCCGTCCCAGCGCAGCAGCGCCTGGGCGCCGCTCCGCGCACCGGTCAGCCAGGTCTCACCGCCACCGGCGACCACCTTGTCCAGCACGACACCGCTCGGCGGGCGGCTCTCGCGCCAAGTGGAGCCGTCGAGGCGGAGCAGACGTGCGCCGCCCGCGGAGTCCCTGCCGACCGCCCAGGCCGCCTTCGGCGAACTCGCGGCGACGGACAGCAGCTCACCCTGCCACCCGGCCCCGGGCACCTTCTGGCGCTGCCAGGCGGTCCCGTCCCAGCGCAGCAGCAGCGGAAAGCCCGGTGCCTCCCGGCCCACGGCGTCGGTGCCCACCGCCCACGCCCGGTCGGGCCCGACCGCCGCGGCCTCGTTCAGCCCGGCCTGCGGGCGTACCTGCGCGGGCACCGGAACGTGCCGCCAGGACGGGGTGTCCGACGCGGCCGAGGCCACGGCCGCCATGACGGTCAGGGCGAGGGCGAGGGCGGCGACGAGAAGTCGGCGTGCCATGGTCAGCCTCCCAGCCGCTCACTCATCAGATTCGGTTTCGAGCCGTAGATCTCGACGGTCCCGAAGGACAGCAGCGAGGACCCGGCCCGCGCCAGCGCGCGCGGCTTCACGTCGATCGCGTTCGTGCGCTCCGGGCCGTAGGAGTAGCTGGTGCGGGAGCCGTCCACCCGTGCGTACGTGGACCGGAAGGCGCGGTCGCCGCGCACCGGCAGCCACAGCGCGCCGTCCGCGCCGCGCACCATCGCCTCGGTGTAGGTGTCGCCCAGCGGCGGGTGGGTGGTCCGCCAGGCCCGCCCGTTCCAGGTCATCAGATAGGTGCGGGGCACGCCGCCGGTGTACTGGCTGCCGCCGATCGTGGCCCGGCCGGACGGTTCCAGCAGAATCGTGTGCACGTTGCTGTCGGGCGGCAGCGGCACCTTCGCGTCCCGCCACGCCGTGCCGTCCCAGCGCAGTACGGCGGTTCCGGTGTCGGTGTCCGCCCAGGCCCAGGCGTCGTCGGCGGCGCGTGCGGTGATCCCCATCACATAGCGCACGCCGTCGGGCGTGGCCTGTGCGGTCCAGCCGGAGCCGTCGTAGCGCAGCACCTTGAGCCCCGTGTCGTCCTCACCGACCACCCAGGCGGCGCCCGGTACCGCGGCGAAGTCCTGGTACGTCCACAGGGTCCGCGGCAGCGGGACGGCACTCCACCCCGCGCCCGACCGGCGCAGGATCTCCCCGGCTCCCTCGCGGTCGTTGTGGAGGACCCACATCTCGTCGCCGACGAACTGCACCTTGCCGAGCCGGCCCGGCTCACCGGCGCCGGGGAAGGTGGCGTCCCGGCTCCACGCCGTGCCGTTCCACCGGTACAGCATCGGGCGCGTTCCGTCGGCGGCCTGTTCGTAGCCGGTCGCCCAGGCCTCGCGCGGTCCGCGGGCGGCGAGATCGGACACCGTCACCGGCGGGGCCGCGGCGGGTACGGGCAGCGCCGACCAGCTCGGCTTCGCCGCCACCGTCGTAGGCGCACCGGCAGCGGCCGCGTCGGCTTCCGTGGCGGACGTCGCGGCGGTGGCGGGTGAGACGGCCGTGGCCGGTGACACGGCCGTGGCGCAGGCGATGACAAGGCAGACGACAACCGCACGGAGACCGTTCACGAGACCCCCACAGCACGAAGGTTGCAGAGCGTATAGGTGTCTCCCACCGGTGCACAGGCGACATCCGGCCGAACACCGACATCCGGCCGAACACCGCGACCCCGCCGCGTCAGACCGGTGTCAGCAGCCGGGAGCAGCATCTGGCGGCACCATGCCCGCCCCGCGCGACCCGGCCCCGGGCCGGAACCCGCGGGACGCGAACCC
>NZ_JASKYR010000089.1:0-14406 GCF_041028215.1 Streptomyces flavofungini | reverse complement strand
TCGACGCTGCCGGTGGCACGCGGGGCGACCGGCGCGGTCACGTACGTCGGCAGCGGCACCGGGACCGGGTCCCAGCTCTCGCCGCGTCCGGGGCCGCGCTGCCGTTCGCGCTGCTGGTCGACCCACTCCGCGTGGTCGGTCTGCTCGACGAGGGCACGGCGGTCGGCGGCGAGGGCGGACAGGCCGGTCCCGGCCCCGGACCCCGCGCCCTCCTCCGCCTCCTCGGCGTCGTGCCCGGCGTCCGCGGACCCGCGGCGCGGCGCCCGCTCGCGCAGCCGCTGCGCCGCGGCCTCGGCCCGGCGGCGGTCCATGACGTAGGTGAAGCGCTTACGCTCCTGGCCGCGCAGATAGACGATGTAACCGCTCAGGAGCAGGGCGGGCACCGCGGGCGCCCAGAGGAAGGCGAGGCCGCCGACGGCCGCGACGACCGCGCCTGCCGTGAAGGCGAGGAAGAGCAGCACCGTCGTGCGCCGACGCCGGGCGAGGACCTTCGAACGCCGGGCGCGCGCGGCGGCCTCCGCCGACATGGGGCGCCGCTCGGGCGAGGTCTTCGGGCGGCGGGTCCGCTCGCGCCCGGCGGACTCGGGGCGCGCCTTGCGGGCCGTGCGCGGGGCCACGGAGGCCTCGGCCCGCACGGCGGGGGCTTCCTCCCGGGCGGCGGAGACCTCGGAGCGGGCCGCAGGGACCTCGGAACGCGCCACGGGCCGTTCCGCCCGGCCCTCGTCCCGGTCCGTCTCCCGGTTCGCCTCCCGGTCCGTCTCCCGGTCCCTGTCGGGCCGCACCCTCGGGGGCGCGGCGAAGGACCGGACGTCCACCGAGCCGGTGATCACGTCCGGTTCGCCACTGCTCTCTCCCTCTTCGGGCGAGCGGGCTTGCAGGTCCTTGGCGTATCGGCGCTCCATCCCCGCCCGTCCGGACAGCAGCCGGATGGCGGTGCTGAAGCGTTCCGTCGGACGGGCTTCGTTCAGCTCGTCCTGCCTACGGAGCCACATCGGCACCAAGTAGGCGGCCCAGGCCCCGACGATGACTGCGTAGATGAGGCCGCTGCTGCTCACGCTCACACGGTAGAGGGGTTTCGCCGGGGCCATCCGCCAATTGAGCCGGTGTGTCGCACGATCTGGCTGATATCTCGAAATTTTTTTGTGACTGATGCGATCAGCGGGTCACGGGGGGCGACAAATTAATGCCCGGAACAAGGCCCAATGGTGATGCTTACGGACAGTCGCCGATCAATTTCGAACATTTATTTCATTCGGCGGGGCCGGGCTCCGGCTGGGCCGTGTTGCGAGGTCGAGCGCGGTGCCAGCGGCGCAGCAGCCCCTCGGGCACCTCTTCCACGGTGAGCGCGAAGACAAGGTGATCGCGCCAGGCTCCGTCGATGTGGAGATAGCGCGGACGCATGCCCTCTTCCCGGAATCCGAGTTTCTCCACGACGCGTCGGCTCGGCATGTTCTCGGGGCGAATACAGACCTCGATACGGTGCAGACCGACCGATCGGAAGCAGTGGTCGACGGCGAGGGCGACGGCCGTCGGCATGACCCCGCGGCCCGCGACGGACTCGTCCACCCAGTAGCCGATGTGGCCCGAGCACATGGAGCCCCAGGTGATCCCGGCGACCGTGAGCTGGCCGACGAGGCGGCCCTGGTACTCGATGACGAACGGCAGCATCCGGCCCGCGTTGGCCTCGGCCCGCAGATGGCGGACCATCTGGCGGTAGGTGGGGCGGTGCACGATCGGACCGCTGGGCGTGGGCGGCGGGATCGTCGCCTCCCAGGGGCGCAGCCAGTCGCGGTTGCGCCGGTTGACCTCACGCCAGACCCGCTGGTCCCGCATCTTTATCGGGCGCAGCGTGACGTCGCCGTCCGTCAGGTCGACGGGCCAGGAGGGGCTGTTCAGCTCGCACCTCCTGCCGGTCCTGACGCCGGACCAGGGTGGTCGCCGCCGCGCAGCTGGTCCACGGCGTGCCGGAGCAGCGGCTCAAGGACGGCGAGTCCGTCCCGTACGCCTCCGGTGGAACCCGGCAGGTTCACGATGAGCGTGCGGCCCGCGACTCCGGCGAGGCCGCGGGAGAGCACGGCCGTCGGGACCTTGTCCCTGCCGTACGCCCGGATCGCCTCCGCGATGCCCGGCACCTCGTGGCCGATGACGCGGCGGGTGGCCTCGGGGGTGCGGTCCGTGGGCGAGATGCCGGTGCCGCCGGTGGTGAGGATCACGTCGTACCCCGCGTCGGCGCCCGCGCGCAGCGCCTGCTCCACGGGGTCGCCGTCGGGCACGACCCGCGGCCCGTCCACGGCGAACCCGAGCGCCTGGAGCCCCTCGACGAGGAGCGGCCCGCCCCGGTCGGCGTAGACACCGGCGGCGGCACGGTTGGACGCGGTGACGACGAGGGCCCTGTACGGCGCCCCGCCCGGCACCGCGGTCACGCCCCGGCTCCTTCGCGGCTCCACGTCCCCGACTTGCCGCCGGTCTTCTCCTCCACGCGGACGTCGGTGATGACGGCGCCCTTGTCGACGGCCTTCACCATGTCGATCACCGTGAGCGCGGCGACGCTCACCGCGGTGAGGGCCTCCATCTCGACGCCGGTGCGGTCCGTGGTCTTCACCGTGGCGAGGATCTCGACGGCGTCATCCGCCACGTGGAGATCGAGCTGCACGCCCGAGACGGCCAGCGGGTGGCAGAGCGGGATCAGGTCAGGGGTGCGCTTGGCCCCCATGATCCCGGCGATCCGGGCGGTCGCGAGGGCGTCGCCCTTGGGGACGCCCTCGCCGCGCAGCAACTCGATCACCTGCGGCGACACCAGGACGCGCCCGCTGGCACGGGCGGTCCGCGCGGTCACGTCCTTGGCGGACACGTCGACCATGCGGGCCGCGCCCGCCTCGTCGATGTGCGTCAGTCGCTGCTGCTCAGGGGGTCCGGGGGTGTCCCCCCGGGAAATCGCGGTCATGTGCTGTGGCGCTCCCGGTCCGGGCCCCGCGCGGTGCGGCGCGCGCGGGCCTGTTGTGCGCGACACGCTACCCCGCTGGCGGCACCGACGGCCCGCTCAGCCGAGCAGGACCACCTCGACGTCCGCCCCCGGCTCCGCCGACGTGGTGTCCTCGGGGAGGACGATCAGCGCGTTCGCGTGGGCGAGCGCGGCGATCAGATGTGATCCCGACCCGCCGACGGGCGCCACTTGGCCCGCCTCCGCGTCGTACCACCCGCGCAGGAACTGACGGCGGCCCGCGGGCGAGCCGAGCGCCCGGTCCGAGACGAGCTCCGCGCGCACGGAGACCCGGTGGACCTCGGGCAGCCCCATGAGGGTGCGGATCGCGGGGCGCACGAAGAGCTCGAAGGAGACGTACGAGGAGACGGGGTTGCCCGGCAGGGCGAGCAGCGGTGTGTGGTCGGGGCCGATCGTGCCGAACCCCTGCGGCTTGCCGGGCTGCATGGCGAGCTTGCGGAAGTCCACCCCGGCGCCCGCGCCGATGCCGCTCTCCTCGTCCGGGTCGCCGACGGCGGTCAGGGCCTCCTTGACGACGTCGTACGCGCCCACGCTCACGCCGCCGGTGGTGACGACGAGGTCGGCGCGGATGAGCTGGTCCTCGATGGTGGAGCGCAGCGTCTCGGCGTCGTCGGCGACCGCGCCCACGCGGTAGGCGATGGCTCCGGCGTCACGGGCGGCGGCGGTGAGGGCGAAGCTGTTGGAGTCGTGGATCTGGCCCTCTGCCAGCGACTCGCCGGGCTGGACCAGCTCACTTCCGGTGGACATGACGACCACACGGGGCCGGGGGCGCACCTTCACCGTGCCGCGCCCGATCGCGGCGAGCAGCGCGATCTGCGGCGGCCCGAGGACCGTCCCGGCGCTCAGGGCCCGCTCCCCGGATCGGACGTCGCTGCCCCGCGCCCGCACGTGCGCGCGTGCCTCGGCGGGGCGGTGCACCTGGACCTCGCCGGAGGCGCCCTCGGGGGCGGCGCTGTGGGCCCGCATCCCGGAGACGGGCCCCTCGCCCAGGCCGCCGTCGGTCCACTCCACGGGGACGACGGCCTCGGCGCCGGGCGGCAGCGGGGCGCCGGTCATGATGCGGGCGGCCTGGCCGGCGCCGACGGTGGGCCGCTCGCCCGCGCCCGCGGCGACGTCGCCGATGACGCGCAGGACGGCGGGGAACTCCTCGCTCGCGCCCTCCACATCGGCGACCCGCACCGCGTACCCGTCCATGGAGCTGTTGTCGAAGGGCGGCAGCGAGACGGGCACCGTCACGTCCTCGACCAGGACGCAGCCCTGTGCGTCGAGGAGTTGGAGCTCGATGGGTTCGAGCGGGCGGACGGTCGCGAGAATGTCGTCCAGGTGCTCCTCCACCGACCAGAGGCCGTCCTGACCGGTGGCCGGTGTCGTCGTGCTGCTGCTCAAGGTGCTACATCTCCTCGGTGACGTAACTGCGAAGCCAGGACTTGAAGTCCGGTCCCAGATCTTCACGTTCGCACGCGAGTCTGACAATGGCACGCAGATAGTCGCCCCGGTCACCGGTGTCATAGCGGCGGCCCTTGAAGACCACGCCGTGCACGGGCCCGCCGGCCTTCTCGTCCGCGGCGAGCTGCTGGAGGGCGTCGGTGAGCTGGATCTCGCCGCCGCGCCCCGGCTCGGTGTCGCGCAGGACGCCGAAGACATGGGGGTCGAGCACATAGCGGCCGATGATCGCGTAGTTGCTGGGGGCGTCGGCGGGGTCGGGCTTCTCGACCAGGTCGGTGACCTTGACGACGTCGCCGTCCTCGGTCGCCTCCACGGCCGCGCATCCGTAGAGGTGGATCTGCTCCGGGGACACCTCCATGAGGGCGATGACGCTGCCGCCGTGCCGCTCCTGGATCTCGACCATGCGGGCGAGGAGGGGGTCGCGCGGGTCGATGAGGTCGTCACCGAGGAGGACGGCGAAGGGCTCATTGCCGACGTGCGGAGCGGCGCACAGGACGGCGTGACCGAGTCCCCTGGGGTCGCCCTGGCGTACGTAGTGCATGGTGGCGAGGTCGCTGGACTCCTGGACCCGGGAGAGGCGGTCCTCGTCGCCCTTCCTCAGGAGGGCGGACTCCAGTTCGTAGTTGCGGTCGAAGTGGTCCTCGAGGGGGCGCTTGTTGCGGCCCGTGATCATGAGGACGTCGTCGAGGCCCGCGGAGACGGCCTCCTCGACCACGTACTGGATCGCCGGCTTGTCGACGACCGGCAGCATCTCCTTGGGGGTCGCCTTGGTGGCGGGAAGGAAACGCGTGCCGAGGCCGGCCGCCGGGATGACCGCCTTGGTGATCCTGGCGCGAGGGGGGTGAGACTCAGTCATGGCGCCACCATATCCGCTCAGTATGTGCGGAATCTGTGGGTCCAGATAGTTGATCGGCATATGCGCCCACTAGGAAGGGTTTGTGCATACCCATGAATGGAACCGACCACATCGGCCAGCGAACCAAGCGCGGGTTGCGCCGGGACTTCCTCGCGGTGAGGCGCGGGTTGACTGAGGATGACGTCCACAAGGCGGCCGCGGTTCTCGCCGGACACGCCCTGGAACTCCCCGAGCTCGCCACGGCGGGCACGGTGGCGGCCTATGTCTCCGTGGGCGGCGAGCCCGGCACGCGCGTGCTGCTCGACGCCCTGCACGCGCGCGGGACCCGCGTCCTGCTGCCGGTACTCCTCGCGGACAACGACCTGGACTGGGCCGTCTACGACGGCGAGGACTCCCTGGTCCCCGTGCAACACCAGGGGAAGATGCCGCTGTTGGAGCCCGCCGGGGAGCGGCTCGGCCCCGACGCCGTCCTGGAGGCGGACGCCGTGCTGCTGCCCGGCCTCGCCGTGGCCGAGGACGGCACCCGGCTCGGGCGGGGCGGCGGCTCCTACGACCGCGTCCTGACCCGCCTGGAGCGCGCGGCCACCGACCCGGCCCGCGTGGTGCTCCTGTACGACTCCGAAGTCGTCGCGCACATCCCCGGAGAGGACCACGACCGCCCCGTGCACGCCGTGGTGACGCCCTCGGGGGTGCGCCGCTTCGGGTGAAGGCCCGAGAACGCCCGAGAGGGCCCGCCACGCCGCGTGGAGGGCCCTCTCGGGCGTTCTCGGGCCGCGCCGCCTCGTCGCCTCAGCGGCCCGCGCTCCCGGTCAGGGGCGGAGCACCAGCTTGTCGCTCGTGCCCTTCTCGACGGCCTTCCCGGAGTGGGCCCACGGCAGCAGTTCGCCCTTGGCCCACTTGTCGGTCTGGTCGGTGTAGTGCGCGTTGTACGCGTGGCCCGACGCGCCGGTGAGGTTGATCCACTTGGACTTGTCGAGGTCCTTGAGGTTCACCACCATGCGCATCGACGGCACCCAGATCACGCCGTAGCCGCCCGCCGCGTTCCAGCCGGTGGCGTTGACCGCCGCCTCGCCGCCGCCGAGGTTCCAGGGGCCGCGGTTCAGCACGAACTGGAGCCACCCGGGGCCCTCGGTGCCGAGCGTCTGGTTCTTCAGCGTGAGGCGGTGCAGACGGCCCCAGCTCCAGGTGTCGACGTCCTTGCCGAGCTTGGCCGTCAGGTCCCAGCGCGCGTCCTCAAGGGCCCGCTTGAACAGCTGGTCGCGGTTCTTGGTCTCCTCGTCGGTACGGGTCGCCGGGGTCTTCCACCAGTCGTTGGTCTCGTCGTCGATGATCTTGCGAATGACCTCGTAGTAGCGGTCGCCGCCGTCCGGCTGGGCCGAGTCCGCGTCGCGCTCGCCGCACTCCCGCACCCGCTTGCCCTCATCGGCCGGACGGGTGTTCCCGGCCGGTTCGACGTTCAGGCACTGCCCCTTGACGCGCAGCTCCTTGGGGAGCTTGTTGCCGATGGCCAGCTTCAGGATGTTGCGCCAGACCGAGTTGAAGTACGCGGCCGCCGCCGAGTCGGCGTCCTGGGTGTAGTCCCAGCCCTCCAGGAGCTTCTGCGCCTCGCGGACGTACTTGTCCTTGATGTCGATCTTCAGCAGCTTGGGCACGAGCAGCTTGGCGATCTCGCTGCTGTTGTCCATCTGCATGAGGCGCATGTCCTCGGTGGAGACCTTGCCGCCGTTCTTGATCTTCGACTGGATGAGGTCGTCGATCCGCTGGCTGCGCGCTCCGTAGCCCCAGTCGGAGGTCAGCTTGTACGGGTACTCGGCCTTGTCGGTGTCGTCGAGCACGGCCTGGTTGGCGGTGACGATGTAGCCGCGCTCGGGGTTGTACTCGTAGGGCAGCGCGTCCTGGGGGATGTAGCCCTTCCAGCGGTAGGCGGGGTCCCAGCCCGGGGCCGGGAGCGAGCCGTCGCCCTTGCCGCGGGTCGGGATCCTGCCGGGCGCCTGGTAGCCGATGTTGCCCTTGGTGTCGGCGTAGATCAGGTTCTGCGAGGGCACCTCGAAGGAGCCCGCCGCCTTGCGGAAGTCCTTGAAGTCCTTCGCCTTGTTGAGCTCGAAGACGGCGTCCATGGACTTGCCCGGGGTCAGCGCGGTCCAGCGCAGCGCCACTCCGTAGCCGTCGCCACGGTCGGGCGCCGCGGTGTCGACGCCCGCCTTCTTGCCGACCTTGACCAGCTCGTCGTCACGGTCGGAGATCAGCGGACCGTTGTTGGTCTCGCGGACCGTGATCTTCTTCTCCTTGCCGCCCGCGACCTTGATCGTCTCCTCGCGCGAGCGGAAGGGCACCACCTTGCCGTCGTACTGGTAGCCGTCCCCGGTGAACTTCTCCAGGTACAGGTCCGTGACGTCGGCGCCGAGGTTCGTCATGCCCCAGGCGATGTCGTTGTTGTGGCCGATGACCACGCCCGGCATGCCGGAGAAGGTGTAGCCGGAGACGTCGTACTGGCACGTGTCCGACACCGACCGGCAGTGCAGGCCCATCTGGTACCAGACGGAGGGGAGCTGCGGCGCCAGGTGCGGGTCGTTGGCCAGGAGCGGCTTGCCGGTGATCGTGTGCTCGCCGGAGACGACCCAGGAGTTCGAGCCGATGCCGTTGCCGTTGGGGCCGAGGATCGCCGGGACGCCGTCAAGGGCGTCGGAGAGCCCCGAGAGCTGCGACTGGATGCCGTCGGAGGACGCGGTGTTCCCGGCGAGACCGGTGCCCGCCGCGCCGTTGGTGCCGGTGCCGGTACCGGTGCCGCTCGAGCCGGTCCCGGTGCCTGTGCCAGTCCCTGCGCCCGTCCCGGTGCCGGTTCCCGTGCCGGTCCCGCTGCCGGACCCGGTCCCGGAGGGGGTGCCCTTGGCGTCGTACTTCTCGGTGACGCCGCTGTAGGCCCCCTCGCGGACGATGGGCTTGTTCCGCTTGAACGGGTACTCCGGGTACAGGTCCTTGATCTGCGACGGGCCGAGGCGGCTCGTCATCAGGGAGCGGTCGATCTCGTCCTGCATGTTGCCGCGCAGGTCCCAGGCCATCGCCTTGAGCCAGGCCACGGAGTCGACGGGCGTCCACTTCTGCGGCTTGTAGTCGTTGGTGAAGCCCAGCGCCGCGTACTCGACGGAGATGTCCTTGCCGTCCTTGCCGCCCAGGTAGGCGTTGACTCCCTTGGCGTACGCCTGGAGGTACTTCTTCGTCTGCGGGGAGAGCTTGGAGTCGTACTCCTTCTTCGCCACCCGGTGCCAGCCGAGGGTGCGCAGGAACTCATCGGTCTTGACCTGACCCTTGCCGAACATCTCGGAGAGCCGCCCGGAGGTCATATGGCGACGTACGTCCATCTCCCAGAAGCGGTCCTGCGCCTGGACGAAGCCCTGGGCCATGAACAGGTCGGCGTCGGACTCGGCGTAGATCTGGGGGATACCGTTCCCGTCACGCTTCACGTCCACGGGTCCGGAGAGTCCGTCGAGCTTGATCGTTCCCTTGGTCTGCGGGAAGGAGGCGCGCACGGTGCTGATGCTCCAGTACGCGCCGAAGCCGATGCCTCCGACGATGGCCAGGACCAGGACGATCACGACGAGTCGGGCTCGGCGCCCCTTCTTCTTGCCGGACTTATGACCGGAAGAGGCGTTGGTGTTGGAGGGCATCGCTGTCCTTGCTGTCCTTACGCGAGCGGCAGGGCGGGCTGTGCTGTCGACTGGGCGGCTCTGGGAGCGCTGGAGCAACCATAGGCGCAGGGCGTTGCGGCCTCGGACGCGGAGTCAGGAACCGGACGCCTGAAGATCGTAAGCGCGTTCGAAGACATCAAGGAAGCGTTAACAATTAGGTAAGGTAACGAAGTACCTGGCTCGGCACCGTCCCGACACTCGGCTCGGTGCCCGGCTCGGCCCTTGGCTCGCAAGAAGTGCTTGTGCGCGCACGGAGGAAGGAACGGCCCCTGACTGTCCACCACCTCAACCAGCTCCTGCTCATCTGCTCGCTCGTTCTGCTCGTCGCGGTGGCGGCGGTCCGCATCTCGTCGCGCAGTGGGCTCCCCAGCCTGCTGCTCTACCTCGGCATCGGCGTCGCCATGGGCCAGGACGGGATCGGCGACGTCCAGTTCGACAATGCCGAGCTGACGCAGGTCATCGGCTATGCGGCCCTGGTCGTGATCCTCGCCGAGGGCGGCCTGGGGACGAAGTGGAAGGAGATCAGGCCCGCCCTGCCCGCCGCCGCCGTCCTCTCGACCGTCGGCGTCGCGGTGAGCGTCGGCGTCACGGCGGCCGGCGCGCACTACCTGGTGGGCCTGGAGTGGCGGCAGGCGCTGATCATCGGTGCGGTGGTCTCCTCCACGGACGCCGCCGCCGTCTTCTCCGTGCTGCGGAAGGTGCCGCTCCCCTCCCGGATCACCGGTGTGCTCGAAGCGGAGTCGGGATTCAACGACGCCCCCGTCGTGATCCTTGTGGTGGCCTTCTCCACGGCGGGACCGGTGGACGACTGGTACGTACTGCTCGGCACGATCGCCCTGGAGCTGGCGATCGGCGCCGCGCTCGGCATCGCGGTCGGCTGGCTCGGCGCCTACGGCCTGCGCCATGTGGCGCTGCCCGCCTCCGGCCTCTACCCCATCGCCGTCATGGCCATCGCCGTCGCCGCCTACGCGGCCGGCGCCATGGCCCACGGCAGCGGCTTCCTCGCCGTCTACCTCGCCTCGATGGTCCTCGGCAACGCCAAGCTGCCGCACTGGCCCGCGACCCGCGGCTTCGCCGAGGGGCTCGGCTGGCTCGCCCAGATCGGCATGTTCGTCCTGCTCGGCCTCCTGGTCACCCCGCACGAGCTGCTCGACGACACCTGGCACGCGGTGCTGATCGGCCTGGTCCTGACGGTGGTGGCGCGGCCCCTCGGGGTGGTGCTCGGCCTGCTGCCGTTCCGGCTGCCCTGGCAGGAGAAGGCGCTGCTGTCCTGGGCGGGCCTGCGCGGCGCGGTGCCCATCATCCTGGCGACGATCCCCATGGTCAGCGGCGTCGAGGACAGCCAGCGGATCTTCAACATCGTCTTCGTCCTGGTCGTCGTCTACACCCTCGTCCAGGGCCCCACGCTGCCCTGGCTGGCCAGGAAGCTGCGGATCGGCGGCGGCTCGGAGGCGGCCGACCTCGGCATCGAATCCGCGCCCCTGGAGCGGCTGCGCGGCCATCTGCTGTCCGTGGAGATCCCCAGGGACTCCCGGATGCACGGCGTCGAGGTCGCCGAGCTCAGGCTGCCCTCAGGGGCGGCGGTCACCCTCGTGGTGCGCGACGGAGAATCGTTCGTGCCGCTGCCCACGACCGTGCTGCGGCGGGACGACGAACTGCTCGTCGTGGCGACCGACCCGGTGCGGGACGCGGCCGAGAAGCGGCTGCGCGCGATCAGCCGCGGCGGCAAGCTGGCCAGTTGGCTGGGAACCGACGGAGAAACACACCAATCGTAGGTGCGAGGGTCTCACCGGCTGTGATCACAGGGGCGGATGAGGCTCTTGCCTGTACGATAAAGGCACCTGAGTCGAACCGATCAGATCGAACCAACTCTGCCTGAAGCAGAGCTGGCGCGACCGTATGGCGGCCGTGACACCCCTCGCAGTGGGGCCCGGCATCTACCGCAGTTCCGCGCAAGAGGACAGCTCTCGGCGCCGCACCCTCACAAAGGGGGTCGCGCTACCAGGCGGCAGAAAGGCACGGGCCGTGGCATCCACGGTCACCGAATCCCGCCCGGGTTACGGACAGCTCCTGCGCACCCCTCGCGCCTGGACGTTCCTGCTGCCCGGCTTCGCGGCGCGCCAGCCGTTCGCGATGCTGACCATCTCCATCGTGCTGCTCGTGCAGCACACCACCGGCTCGTACGGTGCCGCGGGCGCCGTCTCGGCCGTCACCGGCGTCTCCATGGCGCTGTTCGCCCCCTTCGGCGGGAAGCTCGCCGACCGGTTCGGCCAGCGCGCCGTGCTGGTGCCCGGGGTCCTCGTGCACTCCGCGTCCGTCGTCACCCTGACGGTGCTCGCGCTCTCCGACGCGCCCCTGTGGGCGCTCTTCGTGGCCGCCGTGCCCGCGGGCGCCTCGACCCCGCAGATCGGCCCCATGGTGCGGGCCCGCTGGGGCGTCAAGCTCCAGGGCTCCCCCCTCGCGACCACCGCGGCGGCCTTCGAGTCCGTCACCGACGAGCTGACCTTCGTGCTCGGCCCGCTCCTCGCGACCGCCCTGTGCACCGGCATCACCCCCTCCGCGGGCCTGCTCACCGAGGCCGGGCTCACCCTGGTCGGCGGCCTCCTCTTCGCCGCGCAGAAGGGCACCCAGCCGAAGCCGTCCGCGCACGACGTCCACGCGCGCGTGGAGCACGTCTCCGCGCTGCGCATCCCCGGTGTGCGGGTCCTCATCGCCACCTTCCTCGGCATCGGCGCCGTCTTCGGCGGCATGCAGGTATCGCTCGCGGCCTTCTCCGAGTCCATCGGCGAGCCCGGCCTCAACGGCGTCCTGTACGGCACCTTCGCGGCGGGCAACATGCTCTCCGGTGTCGCCTGCGGCGCCATCGCCTGGAAGATCTCCCCGCAGCGCCGCCTCCTCGTCGGCTACACCGCCCTGACCCTCATGACCGCCGGACTGTGGGCCGCGCACTCCGCGCTGCTCCTCGCCGGGCTCGGCCTCCTGGTCGGCGTCTGCATCGCGCCCGCCCTGATCACGGGCTACACCCTGGTCGACAAGCTGGTCGCGCCGACCGGCCGCACGGAGGCCTTCACCTGGCTGACCGGCGCGGTCGCCCTCGGCCAGGCGGCGGCCGTCACGGTCGCGGGCCAGCTGGAGGACCGCCTCTGGGACGGCGCCGGATTCCTGGTCCCGCTCGGCGGCACGGCACTGGCCCTGGCGGTCCTCGTGACGCTCCGCTCGCGGCTCGTCCCCAAGGCGCCGGGCCGCACGGTCGCACGTGGCGTCGGTCACCGCGTGCCGGTCACGGTGGACTGATCTCGCGGAATACGTCACTATGGACCGTCGTTAGCACTCATCGAGTGAGAGTGCCAGGAGGAAGCAAGTGCCGACGTACCAGTACCAGTGCACCGAGTGCGGCGAGGGCCTCGAGGCGGTGCAGAAGTTCACTGATGACGCCCTGACCGTATGCCCGAACTGCGACGGACGCCTCAAGAAGGTCTTCTCGGCGGTCGGCATCGTCTTCAAGGGCTCCGGCTTCTACCGCAACGACAGCCGCGGCTCCTCGTCGAGCAGTACGCCGTCGACGGCCTCGAAGGGCGCCTCCTCCGACGCGAAGTCGTCCAGCACGACGTCCACGTCCGGCTCCTCGTCCTCGGACTCGAAGTCGTCCGCGAGCTCTTCGTCGTCATCCGGCTCCTCGTCGACGTCTTCCAGCTCGGCCGCGTAGGTCTTTTTCGGCGGTTGCGGCCGGGGGCCCGGCTTCCGGGCTCCGGTGCCGTCCATTGCATTGGCTTGGGCGTCGTCCTTTGGCTGCGGTTGCGGCTGCGGCGTCGTTTTGGCTTCGGCTTCGGCTTGCGGCGGGGTCTTTCGGTGTCGTGGCGTGGCTTCGGTTTCCGGTGTCCGGCGGGGTCTTCCGGCGTCGTGGCGTCGTATTGGCTTCGGCGTCCGGTGTCCGGCGGGGTCTTCCAGTGTCGTGGCCTCGTTTTGGCGTCCGGCGTCGGGCATGGTCCTCCGGCGTCGTGGCGTCGCTTTGGCGTCCGGCGTGGTCTTCCGGTGTCGTCCTTTGGCTTCGGCTTCGCCTAAGGCGGTGGCTTCGCCTAAGGCGGTGGCTTCGCCTAAGTCGGTGGCTTCGCCTAAGTCGGTGGCTTCGCCTAAGTCGGTGGTTTCGGCTTCGGGCGCCCGGCGTTGGCCTTCGGTAGCGGATTCGACCTCGGCTCTGACTTCGAATACCGGCCTCGTCCTTTAGCTCCGGCTTCGCCTGGGGCGGTCGCTTCGGCTTCCAGCCCCCAGCGTTGGCCTTCGGTAGCGGATTCGGCCTCGGCTCTGACTTCGAATACCGGCCTCGCCCTTTAGCTTCGGCTTCGCCTGGGGCGGTTGCTTCGGCTTCGCCTGAGGCGGTGGCTTCGGCTTCGCCGGTGGTCGCCCTCGGCCTGACGCTGCGGCTTCCAGCCTCCCGCATCGGATTCCGGCCTCGGCTTTTTTCATGCGCGGCTTCGGCCTTCAGCACCCGGTGCCCAGCTTCGCCGGACTTCCCCCCAGGTACCTCGCCGTTCACCGACGGCGGGGTCCTTGGCGTGTCCGACCCCGATACTGTGCGGGCCATGGTGAACACGGCGAACGCGACACGGGCCGACATAGGCGTGATCGGTGGCTCCGGCTTCTACTCCTTTCTGGACCAGGTGACCGAGGTACAGGTCGACACCCCCTACGGCGCCCCCAGCGACTCCCTCTTCCTCGGTGAGCTCGCCGGACGGCGGATCGCCTTCCTGCCCCGGCACGGCCGCGGCCACCATCTGCCGCCGCACCGGATCAACTACCGCGCCAACCTGTGGGCGCTGCGCTCCGTGGGCGTACGGCAGGTACTCGGACCGTGTGCGGTCGGCGGACTGCGCGCCGAGTACGGTCCCGGCACGCTGCTCGTCCCCGACCAGTTCGTGGACCGCACGAAGGCGCGGGCCCAGACCTACTTCGACGGCGCACCACTGCCGGACGGCACCATCCCCAACGTCGTGCACGTGTCGCTCGCCGACCCGTACTGCCCGGTGGGGCGCACCGCCGCACTGAAGGCCGCCCGCGCCCGCGACTGGGAAGCGGTCGACGGCGGCACCCTCGTGGTCGTGGAAGGGCCCCGCTTCTCGACCCGGGCCGAGTCGCACTGGCACGCCGCGCAAGGCTGGTCGGTGGTGGGCATGACCGGGCACCCGGAGGCGGCGCTCGCCCGAGAACTGGAGCTCTGCTACACCTCATTGACGCTGGTCACCGACCTGGACGCGGGCGCGGAGACCGGCGAGGGCGTCTCGCACGAGGAGGTGCTGCGGGTGTTCGCGGCGAACGTGGACCGGCTGCGCGACGTCCTCTTCGACGCGGTCGCCGCACTGCCTGGCGAGGGGGAGCGAGAGTGCCCGTGCGCGGGGGCGCTGGGCGGAGCGGACACGGGG
>NZ_JASKYR010000889.1:0-2729 GCF_041028215.1 Streptomyces flavofungini | reverse complement strand
GCCGAGAAGCTCGACGCCTTCCGCGCGGGCCGCGAGACCAAGGGCGTGGTCACCGGGCGCGTACCGGCGGAGGAGCGGCCGAAGCTGGCCTTCGTCTGCTCCGGCATGGGACCGCAGTGGTGGGCCATGGCACGGCAGCTCCTGAACACCGAGGAGACCTTCCGCGCCGTCGTCGAGCGGTGCGACCGCGAACTGGCCAAGTACACCGGCTGGTCGCTCCTCGACGAGCTCCTCGCACCCGAGGAGACCTCCCGGATGGCCGAGACGGAAGTCGCCCAGCCCGCCAACTTCGCCGTCCAGCTCGGCCTCGCCGCGCTCTGGCGCTCCTGGGGCATCGAGCCGGACGCCGTGGTGGGACACAGCACGGGCGAGGTCGCCGCCCAGTACCTCGCGGGCGTGCTCAGCTTCGAGGACGCGGTCAAGGTGAACTACTACCGCAGCAGCCTCCAGCAGCGCGCCACCGGAACCGGACGGATGCTGGCCGTGGGCATGACGCCGGAGACGCTCGACCAGGCGGTCGCCGACGCCGGTCCGCTGGTCTCCGTCGCCGCGGTGAACAGCCCGACCGCGGTGACCCTGGCGGGCGACGCGAAGATCCTCCAGAGCATGGCCGACCAGCTGGAGACCTTCGGGGTCTTCCACCGGTTCCTGACCGTCGAAGTGCCCTACCACAGCCACTTCATGGACCCCCTGCGCGAGGACCTGGAGAAGGGCCTGGCCGACCTGCGCCCGAGGCCCGCCACGCTTCCCCTCTACTCGACGGTGACCGGCACCCGCATCGAAGGACGCGGCGCCGACGCCCGCTACTGGTGGCAGAACGTCCGCGCCACCGTGCTCTTCGCCGCCGCCTTCCGCCAGCTCATCGCCGACGGCTGCACCCATGTCGTCGAACTCGGCCCGCATCCCGTCCTGGCGGGCCCGATGCGCGAGATCCTCGCGGAGCAGGGCGTCGAAGGGCTCGTGGTGCCCTCACTGCGCCGCGACGAACCCGACGACGCGGTGCTCCTGACGTCCCTGGGCGCCCTCTACAGCAACGGCCACGCGGTGGACTGGGCGGCCCTGCACGGCCCGGACGCCCGCCCCCTGCGGCTGCCGCCCTACCCGTGGCAGCTCAAGAGCTACTGGAACGAGTCCGCCGAAGCACGTGAGGACCGCCACTACACCGAGGTCCACCCGCTGCTCGGCCAGCGCATGAACGCCACCCACCCCACCTGGGAGCGGGAGGTCAACACCCGGCTGCTGCCCGTACTCGCCGACCACCGGGTGCAGGGGAACACCGTGCTGCCCGGCGCCGCCTTCATCGAACTGGCCCTCGCGGCCGCCCACGAGATCTACGGGGAAGGCGACTACACCCTGGAGGACCTGGAGCTGCGCAGGGCCCTGGTGCTGCCCGACACCGCCGACCCGCGGCTGCGCACCACCCTGCACCAGGAGAGCGGCCGCGTGGAGACAGCCGCCTTCACGGCCTCGCCCGGCGGCGAGCGCACCTGGACCCTGCACGCGAGCACCCGGCTCACCAGACACCCCGCGGCCCGCACCGGACACGACCTGGACGCGGTGCGCCGCGCCTGCCGCCATCACCTCACCCACCGGGAGTTCTACGAGCGCGTCGAGCGGATGGGCTTCCAGTACGGGCCCGCGTTCCGGGCCGTCCAGGAGATCGCCGTCGGCGACGGCCGGGCATGGGGCCGGGTCACCGTCCCGGAGTCCGTCCGCGGCGACCTGGACTCCTACCGTTTCCACCCCGCCCTCATCGACGCGGCCTTCCAGGTCCTGCTGGCGTCCGCCACACCACCCGCGGCGGACGGCACCCGGCCGCCCGGACCGTATCTGCCGGTCGGCGTCGACAGCATCCGCGTCCGGGGCGGCACGGCCGACGAGATGTACGTGGTCGCCGACGTCGTCGAGGCCGACGCCCGTGCCATCGTCAGCGACCTCTCGCTCTGCGACGCCCGGGGCCGCACCCTCGTGGAGATCCGGGGCTTCCGCGCGCAGTCCCTGGACACCGCGGCCGGTCTGCGCCCCGAACGCCTCGACCAGGGGCTCTACGAGGTGCACTGGCGGCCCGCGCCCGTGGCGGAGGAGGACGCGGGCAGCGAGCCCGCACAGGTTCCGGCCGACGAACCGGCGGGCACCTGCCTGCTGTTCACCGGCGCCGACGGCATCGGCGCCGAGGTGGCCAAGCGCCTCACCCTGGCCGGACGCCGCGTCGTCACCGTGACCCCCGGCGCCGTCCCCGAGCCCGTCGGAAGCACCGAGGACGGCTACGTCCTCGACCCCACCCGCGCCGAGCACTACCGGCTCCTGTGCGAGCGGCTCGCCCGGGACACCGAGATCGGCACGGTCGTCCACCTGTGGAGCCTGGACGTGCCCTTCGACGCGTCCGGGCCCGCGGAGGCACTGGAGAGCGGCCAGGACCTGGGCGCCCTGTCGGTCCTGCACCTGATGCAGGCGCTGGCCGCGGGCGTCACCCGGCGGCTGCTCAGGGTGTGGCTGGTCACCCGTACCGCACAGGACGTCAAGGGCGCCCCGAGGCCCCTGTCGCTGCCGGGCTCCCCGATGTGGGGCATCGGCCGCGTCATCGGCCATCAGGAGTTCGCCGGGATGTGGGGCGGGATCGTCGACCTGGACGACGGACCCGACGAGGGCGAGGCACGCCGACTGGTGGCGGAGATCACCGGACGGTCCGGCGAGGACCAGATCGCCTTCCGGGACGGGCGGCGCTACGT
>NZ_JASKYR010000888.1:0-3243 GCF_041028215.1 Streptomyces flavofungini | reverse complement strand
AGCTCGTACATCCCGCAGATCGCCGCCGACCAGGGGCGGAGCAGCTGCCGGTCCTCCTCGGGCACGCCCAGCATCTCGGCGATCACCGCCACCGGGAGCGGTTCGGCGATCCGCGCCGCGAGATCGCCGCCGCCGTCCGCCACCAGGTCCCGCACCAGGCCGTCCGCCAGCTCCTCGACGTACGGCCGCAGCCGCTCGACCGTGCGCGGTGTGAACGCCTTGGCGACCAGGCGGCGGATGCGGGTGTGCGCGGGTGCCTCCAGGTCGAGCATGCCGTGGTCGTTGAGCGTGTGGAACGGCTCGTGCTCGGGCGGCGGTGCCGTGCGGCCGAACTCCTCGTGCGTGAACCGGTGCAGATAGGTCCTGCCGAGCCGCCGGTCGCGCAGCAGGGCCGCGACGTCCGCGTGGTGCGGGACCAGCCACTGGCCGGTCGGGGCGTAGTGGTGCACCCGCCCGGCCTCGCGCAGCCGGGCGTAGGCCGGGTAGGGGTCGGCGATGAACCGCGGTGACGAGGGGGCGAAGACCGCGGAGGCCTCGAAGGCTGCGTCCATGACGCGACGCTAGCCGCGCGGGACCTCCGGCGGCCAGGGGTCGTCCCGTGCCGCGGGGTCCGCGGCGGCGGCAGTGCGCGCGGCACCCGGCGACGGCAGCGCGGCCCGCGTCAGCCGGGCGTGACCAGTCGCGCCTCGTACGCGAACACCGCCGCCTGCGTCCGGTCCCGCAGCCCCAGTTTCACCAGGATGCGGCTGACGTGCGTCTTGATGGTGGACTCGGCGACGACGAGCCGGGAGGCGATCTCCGCGTTCGACAGACCCTGCGCGATCAGCACCAGGACCTCCGTCTCCCGCTCGGTCAGCTCGCCGTACTGCTGGGCCGAGACGGACGCCGAAAGGCGCGGCGCCTCCGCCAGCTTCGAGAACTCCGTGATCAGGCGGCGCGTCACCGTCGGCGCGAGCAGCGCCTCGCCGGAGGCCACGACCCGCACCCCGTCCGCGAGCTGGCGGGCCGACGCGTCCTTGAGGAGGAACCCGGAGGCCCCCGCGCGCAGCGCCTGGTACACGTACTCGTCGAGGTCGAACGTGGTCAGGACGAGCACCTTCGAGCTGCCCTCGGCGGCGACGATCTCGCGGGTCGCCTCGATGCCGTTCAGCTCGGGCATGCGGATGTCCATCAGGACCACGTCGGGGGCCAGCTCACGGACCCGGTCGACCGCGTCCCGGCCGTTGACCGCCTCGCCGATCACCTCGATGTCGGGCATCGCGTTCAGCAGGACGGAGAAACCCTCCCGCACCATCATCTGGTCGTCGGCGATGAGCACCCTGATCGTCATGCGTCCGCTCCCGCCGGATCGATACGGTCCGCGAGCGCGACCGGCAGGAAGACCGTGACCTCATAGCCGCCGTCCGCCGTCGCCTCCGCCGTCATCTCGCCGTCCAGCATCGTGACCCGCTCACGCATCCCGGTGATGCCGTGGCCCGCCCCGGGGGACGGCTTGACCAGGCCCTTCGCCGGGCCGTTGACGATGCGCAGGCCGAGGCCGCCGAGGACGTAGCCGACCTCCACGCGGGCGGCGGCGCCGGGCGCGTGGCGCAGGCTGTTGCTCAGCGCCTCCTGCACGATCCGGTACGCCGAGAGCTCCACGCCCTGCGGCAGCTCACGCACCGCTCCGGTGACCGCCTTCTCCACCTCCAGGCCCGCGTCCCGCACATTGTCCAGGAGCCGGTCCAGGTCGCCGAGGGTGGGCTGCGGGGCGTCCGGGGTCTCGTAGTCCTCGGCGCGCACGACACCGAGGACGCGCCGCAGCTCGGTCAGGGCCGACACCGCGTTCTCCCGGATCGTCACGAACGCCTGCTCCAGCTCCGGCGGCGGATTCTCCACCCGGTAGGGCGCGGCCTCGGCCTGGATGGCGACCACCGACATGTGGTGCGCGACCACGTCGTGCAGCTCGCGGGCGATGTTGGTGCGCTCCTCCAGGAGCGTGCGCCGGTCCCGCTCCATGGCGGTGACGGTGCGCTGCACCGTCACCTCGCGCTGCGCCTCGCGGCGCACATGGACCACCGTGGTGATCAGCAGCGCTATCGCGGAGAAGAAGAGCATCGGCACGGAGTTGGAACCGCCGAGACCCCCGAATCCCTCGGCGCCCAGGGAGTACGCCGCCGTGCCGAGCCACATCCACAGGGCGGTGCGCGGACCGGTGCGCGCCGCCGCCACCACCATCACCACGATGTGCGCGAAGAAGGCCGGGGGCGTCCACGGCAGACCGTCCCAGCTGTTGCCGAGCGCGCCCGTGAACGGGGTCGAGATCAGCGAGATCCAGTACGCGCCGACCGGCCTGACCAGCGTCATCAGGACCGCCGCGGCGGGGATGAAGCCGATCAGGAGGTGGATGGCCCCGTTGCCCAGGCTGATCTGGTAGCCGATGAACACGGTGATCGCCGCCGCCGTCCCGACCAGGGCGTGCCTGCTCCAGACCGCGTACGCGCGCAGCCGCTTCGGCAACTGCCTGCCCAGCGCCCCGGGGGCCTTCCTCGGCGGCAGCGGGCGGTAGGCGAAGGCGTCGTCGAAGAGCGCCTGGCGCAGCCCTCCGACGGCCTCCATCACGAGGCGGAACTCGGGGCTGCGCCGGCCTCTGGCCTTGCTCGGATCAGTCATCTCGGTCACGTCTACGAAGGTACGGGGACGGGGCGGCGGGGTCGTCCACAGCAAGACGGGTTCCGCGGGGTCCGTCGCAGGTACTACTCGGGGACTCGGGGACCGAGGGGGCCGACGCCTCAGAACGCCAGCTGGGCGATCTCCTCCGCGACCACGGCGCAGGCGTCCGCCGCCGGGTCGATCAGCGGGAAGTGCCCGACGTCCTCCAGCAGGGTCAGGCCCACGACCTCGCCCGCCCCGGCCGCCGCGTCGGCGTACGCCTCGGCCACCGCGTACGGCACGGTGATGTCGGCGCGGCCCTGCACGACGGTGGTGGCGATGCCCGTCGGAAGCAGCGCCGCCGGGTCCGCGTAGGGCAGCCGGTCGTCGAACCTGGCCTTCCCGCCGAGCAGCTGCGCCGACGCGCCACCGCAGACATCGAGGTCCTCGGCCGTGCGGAGGTCCGCGATCGGGGCGAGCGCCACCACACCGCGCAGCGGGGCGGGGCGGTCGGTGCGCCAGCGCGCGTCGGCGGGGAGCATGTGCCGCGCGGCGGCCCAGAGCGCCAGGTGACCGCCCGCCGAGTGCCCGGTGAGGACCGTGCGGCGGGGG
>NZ_JASKYR010000887.1:0-2409 GCF_041028215.1 Streptomyces flavofungini | reverse complement strand
CCCCGACTCCGCACCCATCCCCACCGCCGCCGACCTCATCACCGGCCTCACCACCCTCGCCGACCGCATCCACGCGGCGGGCCTCACCGCCATCACCACCACCGTCGGCCCCTACAAGGACACCGTCTACGAGGGCTACTCCACCCCCGAGGGCATCGCCGTCGCCCGCGAGGTCAACGACTGGATACGCGGCGCCGACAGCCCCTTCGACGCCTACGCCGACTTCGCCGCCGCCGTCGCGGACCCGGCCGACCCCGACCGGATCAGCGACGACCACGACAGCGGCGACGGCCTGCACGTCAACGACGCCGGAGCACAGGCACTCGCCGACGCCGTCGACATAGCCACCCTGAAGAACTGACCGAGCGGCTCCCGCGCACCCCTAGAACACCGGCGTGCCGTCCCGGGTCAGCTTCCAGTCCACCGACGCGAACTGATCCGGGTCGATCGTCCCCTTGGCCTTCACCCAGCCGATGATCGTGTTCCTGATCTCCTCCGAATTCGCCCAGAGCTGCTTGGCGCCCGCGATGTGCGGGAAATTGCCGCCGCCACTCGCCCGGTAATTGTTCACCGCGAGCACGAATTCCGCCTTCGGGTCGAGCTCCTTGCCCCCGAACGACAGCTTCACGATCCGCGAACCCACCGGCTTCGCGACATCGATCTCGTACGTCACACCCGACACCGCGTCATAGTTGTAATCCGGGGTGTTCTCCGCGTTCGTCAGCTTCGCCGGATCGACCGGCGCACCCGCGGGCGTCCGCACGTAATACCGCGCCGAGAACTCCAGATACTCCTTGAGCTGCGCGCCCGTCAGCAGACGCGCCTCCAGCGTGTTCTCGAACGGATAGAGACCCGCCGCATCCTTGATCGTCACATCGCCCGCCGGAATCCGCGCCGTCCGCGAGAAGCACGACGCCTGCGAGAGCACCGGCAGCGCCGCGTACGCGCCGCCCTGCAACGCCCCGGCCACCGTCTCCTTCTGCACCTCGTTGATCAGATCGATGATCGGCACGTCCTTGTACGGGCCCTCGGCCGTGCTCATCGCCGCCTTCGAGGTGCCGATGACCTGATTGACGTACGCCACGACCTTCCTGTGCTCATCGACGAGCAGCCGCGTGATCTTCTTGTCCTCCGCCGCGGTATTGGAGTTCAGGACCCGCGCCCCGGCCTTCTCGACCGTCCAGCGGCCCTTCTCCCACACCAGATCGAAGTCGAACAGCGTCAGCCGCTGGCCCCACTTCAGCGGCTCCGAAAGGACGACCTTCTTGCCCGTCGCCCTGTTCTGAACGAAATACTCCGGGATCTCGGTGTGCGCGTGCCCGACCAGGATCGCGTCGATCCCCGGCACCTGCTCCGCCACCAGACCCGCCGCGTTCTCGACATACGGCAGCTGATCACCGTAGGAGGACGTGCCGCTCGACCCGGAATGCGCCGACACGATCACCACGTCCGCACCCATCGACCGCAGCCTCGGCACCCACTTCGCCGCCTGCTCCTCAAGACCCGGGAACACCATCTTGCCCTGCACGTTCGCCTTGTCCCAGATCGCGATGCCCGGATTGGTGAGACCAAGGACCGCCACCCGCACATCCCGCCCGTGCGGCGTGCGCATACGCTTCATGAAATACGGGGGGAAAGCAGGCCGCAGCGTCTTCGCGTCCAGCGCGTTCGCGCCGAGCAGCGGGAAGTCGCACTGCTCCTCGAACTTCCGCAGCACCGGAATACCGTAATTGAACTCGTGGTTCCCGAGCGCCGCCGCGTCATAACCGATCGCGTTCATCGCCTGCGCCATCGGATGCACCGGACCGCGCTTCGCGGTGATCGGATCGACCTTCGCGTAGTAGTACGAGAGCTGGGTGCCCTGGATCGTGTCGCCCGCGTCGATCAGCAGGGTGTTCCGGTGCCCCTTCTCCTTGCGTACCTCGTTCACCAGGGTCGAGATCTTCGCCAGGCCCACATCATTGTGGTCCTTGTCGTCGAACTCCTTGTCGGTGAAATAGTCCCAGTTGAAGACATTGCCGTGCAGGTCCGTCGTACCGAGCACGGTGAAGGAGTACCGCTTCTCCCGCCGGGGCGGCCTGCCGTGCGCCCGCGCGGCCGACGGCGCCACCGCCGCACCCGTGACAGCCAGGCCCACGCCGGACGCGGCAGACGTGCCCAGGAACTTCCTGCGGTTCAGCGGCATTCTCAGTACTCCTCGGTCGGACTTCGGGTCGATCGCGTCACGCGCGCGGATGACACACGTGGACGACGCGCGCGGACAACGCGCGTAGATAACGCGCGTAGATTCTGGCCCGCGGCACCACACCCGCAACAGACCCGGCAGGTTTCGATCCGGTGACTGTCAGGCGCACCCCTCCCACGCCGACGGAGTGCGACAGTGACCCCATGGACCCCTCCGACACACAC
>NZ_JASKYR010000886.1:0-2981 GCF_041028215.1 Streptomyces flavofungini | reverse complement strand
CACCGGTCAGAAGCGCGGTGTACGCGGCCGTGGTGGCCGCCGAGGAGCGCGGGGACGCGTACGCCATGGCGGGCATCGTCAAGGACGCGGGCGACGACCCGGACGTCACGCACGGGGCGCTGGTGCGCTCGACGGTACGGAGGCTGCCGCCGGGCTCGGGGGTGGTCTTCAGGGCGGGCCCGGGCGTGGGCACGGTCACCCGTCCCGGCCTGCCGCTCGAAGTGGGCGAACCGGCGGTCAATCCCGTACCCAGGCAGCTGATGCGCGAGCATGCGGCGCTGGTGGCGGAGCGCGCGGGTACGACTGCGGACGTGGAGATCACGATCTCGGTCGACCACGGCGAGGAGATCGCCCGCTCCACGTGGAACCCCCGGCTCGGCATCCTCGGCGGCCTGTCGATCCTCGGCACGACCGGCATCGTCGTGCCCTACTCCTGCTCGGCGTGGATCGACTCCATCAGGAGGGGCGTGGACGTGGCGCGGGCCGCCGGGCGCACGCATGTGGCGGGCTGCACCGGTTCGACGTCGGAGAGGACGGTCGTGGCGGAGTACGGCCTGCCGGAGGACGCGCTGCTCGACATGGGCGACTTCGCGGGCGCGGTCCTGAAGTACGTGCGCCGCCACCCGGTCGACCGCCTCACCATCTGCGGCGGCTTCGCCAAGCTCTCCAAACTGGCGGCGGGCCACCTGGACCTCCACTCGGCCCGCTCCCAGGTGGACAAGGCCTTCCTGGCGGAACTGGCCCGAGCGGGCGGCGCGGCCGAGGACCTGGCCGCCAGGGTGGCCACCGCGAACACGGGCCTGGAGGCCCTGCGCCTGTGCGAGGCGGCCACGGTCCCCCTCGGCAACCTGGTAGCCACCACAGCCCGCACCGAGGCCTTGACGGTCCTACGCGGCGCCCCGGTGGACGTAGACGTCATCTGCATCGACAGAACAGGAAAGGTGGTGGGCCGAAGCACTCCGGAGGGGGCGCTCCGTAGGGGACGCGGGGAGGACGCGGGCAGCGCCCCATCAGGGGACGCGGGGAGGACGCGGGCAGCGCCCCGTCAGGGGCGCGGGGAACTGCGCGACCAGCCACGACGCACCCGCGGGGAACGGGAAGCCACGACGCACCGGCAGGGAAGCCACGACGCCCCCGCAGGGAATGGGAAGCCATGACGCCCCCGCAGGGAAGGCGGCGCCCGCCACGGGCGTCAGCAGACGTGCCGCTCCCGCTCGGGAGAGTAAAGATGGCTGTCCCGGAACGCCGGGGCACCCAACGTGCGGCCGACCATGATGACGGCCGTGCGGACGACACCCGCGGACTTCACCTGCCCCGCGATGTCCGCGAGCGTGCCCCGGAGGACCACCTCGTCCGGACGGCTCGCCATGGCCACCACGGCCACCGGGCACTCGGCCCCGTAGTGCGGCAGCAGCTCCTCGACCACCCGGTCCACGTAGCCCGCGGCGAGATGCAGGACGAGCAGCGCCCCGCTGCGCCCCAGCGTGGCCAGGTCCTCGCCCTCGGGCATCGCCGTGGCCCGCTGCGCGATCCGCGTGAGGATCACCGTCTGCCCGACGGTCGGCACCGTCAGCTCCCGCTTGAGGGCCGCCGCCGCGGCGGCGAACGCGGGCACACCCGGCACGACCTCGTACGGCACGCCCGCCGCGTCGAGCCGCCGCATCTGCTCCGCGACCGCGCTGAAGACCGAGGGGTCGCCCGAGTGCAGCCGCGCCACGTCGAGCCCCGCCTCGTGCGCCCGCACCAGCTCGGCGGTGATCTGGTCCAGGTCGAGCTGCGCGGTGTCCACCAGGCGCGCCCCCTCGGGGCACTCGGCGAGCAGTTCGCGCGGCACGAGCGAACCCGCGTACAGGCAGACCGGGGACGCCGCGAGCCTCCGGGCGCCGCGCACCGTGATCAGGTCGGCGGCGCCGGGCCCCGCGCCGATGAAGTACACGGTCATCGTTGATCTCCAGACTTGGTGACGGACCACTGGGTGACCGGCATGGCCTGCCGCCACCCGGTGAAGCCGCCGACGGGGACGGCCTGCGCGACGGCGAGCCGCACCAGCTCGCCGCCGTGACGGCGGTACCACTCCGTGAGCAGGGCCTCGGACTCCAGCGTGACGGTGTTGGCGACGAGGCGCCCCCCGTCCGGCAGCGCCGCCCAGCAGGCGTCGAGCAGCCCCGGCGCGGTGAGGCCGCCGCCGATGAACACGGCGTCGGGAACGGGCAGTCCGGCGAGCGCGCCGGGCGCGGAGCCGGTGACGACGCGCAGCCCGGGAACACCGAGCCGCTCGGCGTTGCGCCCGATCCGCTCGGCGCGCACGGCGTTCTTCTCGACGGTGACCGCACGGCACGAGGGATGCGCCCGCATCCACTCCACCGCGATCGACCCCGAGCCGCCGCCCACGTCCCACAGGAGCTCACCGGGCGCGGGCGCGAGGGCCGCGAGGGTGGCGGCGCGGACGTAGCGCTTGGTGAGCTGCCCGTCGCTCTCGTACGCCGCGTCGGGCAGTCCGGGCACGGCCCCGAGCCGCAGCGCCTCCGGGGCGCGCCGGCACTCGACCGCGACGACGTTCAGCGGCGCGCCCGGCGGGTGCGACCAGGCGTCGGCCGTGTCCTCGTACGACTTCTCGTGCGCCGAGCCGAGCTGTTCCAGGACGCGCAGCCCGCTCGGGCCGTAGCCGCGCTCACGGAGCAGGGCGGCGACCCCGGCGGGCGTCGCGGCGTCCGCGCTGAGCACGAGCAGCCGCCGTCCGTCGTGCAGCGCGGCGGCCAGGCGCGCGGCCGGGCGGCCGACCAGCGTCACGACCTCCGTGTCCTCGACCGGCCAGCCGAGGCGCGCACAGGCGAGGGAGACGGACGAGGGGTGCGGCAGGACGCGCAGGGCCGCGGGGCCGACTTCCTCGGCCAGGGCCCGGCCGATGCCGTAGAACATGGGGTCGCCGCTGGCCAGGACGGCGATGCGGCGCCCGGCGTGGGCGGCGAGCAGGGCGGGCA
>NZ_JASKYR010000885.1:0-3152 GCF_041028215.1 Streptomyces flavofungini | reverse complement strand
ACCCCGACGCCCGCTGGCTCGCGGCCGTCATGCACGCGACGTTCTACCTGCTCCTCGCCACCTCGCTGGCCCGCTTCCTGCTGCGCCACCCCGGCGGCGCGCGCCTCCCGTGGATCATCGCGCTGTCGGCGGTCCTGGCCGTTCTGTACGCCCTGCCGTTCCTGACGGGCGCGATCACCAGGAAGGGCCCCGCGCCCCGTCACCTGGTCCGGCTGGCCCTGGTCGTCGCGGTCTGGCTGGTCCTCGTGGGCCTGGCGCCGAGCTTCGGCTGGTGCGCGGTGCCGCTCTTCTACACCGGGCTGCGGACGCTGCCGCCGCGCCCGGCCCTGGCCCTGGTGGCCGTCCTGACCGGCTGCGTGATCGCCTCGCAGCTACGGCTCGCGGGCCGCTACGACCCGGACCTGATCCTCGGGCCGCCCGCCGTGTCGGCGATCGCGACGGCGGTCTTCCTCCACATGCGCCGCCAGGCGGCCCGCCAGCGCGAGCTGATCGACGACCTCATCCGCACCCGCCGCGAACTGGCCGCCACCGAGCGGCGCGCGGGCACGCTCGCCGAACGCCAGCGGCTCTCCATGGAGATCCACGACACCCTCGCGCAGGGCCTGTCGAGCCAGCAGATGCTGCTCCAGGCGGCCGACCGCCTCTGGGACACGGACCCGGCGAGGGCCCACGCCCATGTCCGTACCGCCGAGTCGATCACCGAGCGCGGTCTCGCCGAGGCCCGCCGGTTCGTGCACGACCTCGCGCCCGCAGACCTCGCCGACGGCGGTGGGCTGCCCGAGGCGCTGCGGGCGCTGGCGGAACGGGAGTCGGACGCGGGCCTCACCGTGCGCTTCCACGCCGAGGGCGCTCCGGTGCCGCTGCCGGACCGGGTCGCCTCCGCGCTGCTGCGGACCGCGCAGGGCGCGCTGGCCAATGTGCGCGAGCACGCCGAGGCCCGCACCGCCGCGCTGACCCTGACGCTCCTGGACGATCAGGTCGTCCTCGACGTCGCGGACGACGGCCGGGGCTTCACGCCGCCGTCCGACGGGGGCGCGCGGCCGGGCGTACGGGGCCATGGTCTGCCCGCGATCCGGGCACGGGCCAAACAGCTCGGCGGTTCGCTGACCATCGAGTCGGCGCCGGACGAGGGCACGGTCCTTTCCGTCTCGATCCCGCTGGAGCCGTCGGCGCCGCCGCCGGACCCCTCGCAGCCGTGGGAGCCGCTGTCATGAACGTGCACGACACACCGCCCGCGCGCCGCCCCGTCCGCCTCCTGGTCTGCGACGACCACGTGGTCGTCCGCGCGGGCCTGCTCGCCCTGCTCGGCAGCGCGCCGGACATCGAGGTGGTCGGCGAGGCGGGCACGGGCGAGGAGGCGGTCGCCCTGGCCGCGAAACTGGCGCCGGACGTCGTCCTGATGGACCTCCAGCTCGGCGAGGGCATCGACGGCGTGGAGGCGACGCGGCGCATCACCTCCCCCTCGCCCGGCGCGCCGCCGCACGTCCTCGTCCTGACGACGTACGACACCGACGCGGACATCACGCGGGCGATCGAGGCGGGCGCCACGGGCTACCTGCTGAAGGCCGAGCGGCCCGAGGAGCTGTTCTCCGCGATCCAGGCCGCGTCCCTTGGCCGCACCGCGCTCTCGCCGCCGGTCGCCTCCCGCGTCATGGCCCGCATGCGCGCGCCCCGGCCCACGCTCACGGACCGCGAGCGCGACATCCTGGGGCAGCTCTCGCGGGGTCTCGGCAACCGTGAGATCGCCCGCGCGCTCTTCATCAGCGAGGCCACGGTGAAGACGCACCTGGGCCGCATCTACGACAAACTGGGCGTCGATACGCGGGCGGGCGCCGTAGCGGTGGCGAAGGAACAGCGGCTGCTGCCCTGACGCACGGGCGGGCCTGGCCGTACGGGCTCGCCGTACCGGCCTCGCCGTGCGGGCCTCGCCGCACGGGCCCGCGTCTCCGCCGTGGGTCGCGGGAATCCCCGCCCGGCGGAGGCGGATCGTAGGGCCGGAGGACGTGCCGGTCCCGGCCCTGGCGGCATCGTCCTGCGCATGACGACGACATCGGCATCCCCCCACGGACTCCGGACCCCGGCCGGTGCGGCTCCGGCTCCTCGCCCGGCTCCCCTCCCGGCCCCCCGGTGGGCGCGCCGGGCCGCGCACGCCATCGCGCTCTGCGCCGTCCCCTCCGGCCTCTGGCGCCTCGCGATGGCCTGCGGCGTCCACGTGGGCTACAGCGACGAGGTGCTGCGGGAGCGGTACGGCGTCCCCGGCTGGGGCGTCGCGTACCTGGTGGCCCTGGTGGCGCTCCAGGAGGGCGCGGCCCTGCTGCCGCTGCTCCTGGTCACGGACCGGCTGCGGCGGCCACGGGTCGTGGCGGTGGCGGCATGGTCGGTGTCGGCGTTCACCCTGCTCCTCGCGGCGAGCCAGGTGGTGGTGTACGTCGCCGTGGAGTCCCGTTCGTACCTCTCGCCCGGGGCGAGCACGGTGATGGTCCTCTGCTACGCCCCGCTGTTCGCGGTCCCGCCGCTGCTGACCGCCGTCACCTGGTCCTACGGCAGGCGGCACCGGGTCCGGGCAACGCCGGAGGCCGGGGCGTGACACCATCGGCTCCGTGCTCGACATCGGCTACGCGCTCTCCCGCCGCTTCCCTGACCCCCCGCAGCTCGACTACAGCCGCGCGGACGTCCGCACGCTGCGTCATGACCTCTTCTGCGGGGACGTGTATCTGGCGGACACCAAGGCGGACAGGGAACTGTCCACAGCCTGGGGATGGGTGCCCGTCCTCGACTTCGCGTGGGCGCTGTGCGACATCGTGGAGGCCCTGGACCAGGACCCGCTCGGCAGCAGGGCCTCACGGCCGCAGTACGCCGAGCTGGACTTCACGGAGTCCACGGACCGGATGCTGTTCGCCCGGCGCTTCGGCTGGGTGGACATCGAGGCGGACTGGATGGACCCGGAGGAGGCTCCGCTGGCCTTCTCCCACGCGGAGCTGCGCCGCGAGGCGCGGGACTTCCTCCACGACCTCGTGGCGGACCTCACGGACCTCCATGGCTCCCTCGCGGACAACCCGGCCCTGTGGTCCCTCCTCTCCCGCTACCCTCGCGTCCCGCGCTCCCCCCCCCCCCCCCCCCCCCCCCCCCTCCGCGGCGGAACTCTCCACCCA
>NZ_JASKYR010000884.1:0-2698 GCF_041028215.1 Streptomyces flavofungini | reverse complement strand
GGGTGTCCCTCTGCCGGTACGCGTTGCTCCAGGACCCGCCCGGCCCGCTGCACCCCTCCTCCGGCAAGGAGGTACCCGGCGTCTGGCAGGAGGCCGTTGACAGCATCACACACATGGCCTATGTGACGGACGCCTCCTGGGAGCTTCTGGCGCACAACGAACCGTTCGCGGCGATGTTCCCCGACGGGCGGGTGCCGACGAACACGATGCGGTGGATGCTCCTGGACCGCGGCGGCCGTGAGCACCTGACCGACTGGCGTGACGCGTGGGCCCCCATGGTGCTGCCGCAGCTGCGGGCCGCTCTGATGGCCAGGCCGGACGACGACATCCTGCGCCGCATCGAGAAGGAGGTGCTGGCCGACCCCGAGCTCGCCCATCTCTACGACGTCGACGGCGCGCTGATCCACCCCGATGGCCACGAACGCCCGCTGCGGCACGCCGTACACGGCCTCGGCTGGGTGTCGATCTGTGCGGCACAGCCCATGACCGCGCCGGGGGCCCGGCTGTTCATCCTCATCTACCACGCCGGAACGGAACGGCGGCACACGCGCGCCCCCATGCTGCGAGCTGTCTGAGGGTCCGCGGAAGAGGCGCGGATACGGACACCTGGCTGGATGTCAAGTACGTTACCGGCACCCCCCGCACCCAAAACCAGCACTGTGGGAGTGCCCGATGCCAGCCTATGTCTCCGTTCCCAGCACTGTCCTCGGCGCTCACAAGGTGACCACGGATGAGATCGTCGACGACGTCCGTGCCCACCACCACGACCACCCACGGCTCAAGGCCATCCTGCGGGTCATGGGCAACTGCGGGGTGCAGACCCGCCACTTCGCGCGGCCCCTCACCTCCCGCACGATCGCGGGGACCGCCGACGTGCAGGAGCGGACCCGGGCCGCCTTCGACGACTGCGTCGACATGTCGGAGCAGGCCGCAGGGGCGGCGCTGCGGGCAGCCGGTCTGACGCCCCGGGACATCGACGCGATCGTCACGACGCACACCACCGGCTGGGCCGTGCCGAATCTCGATGTCCACCTCGTCGAGAGACTCGGCCTGCGGCCGACGGTGCGGCGTGTCGCTCTGACGACGGCGGCCTGCGCGGGAGGCGTGCAGGCCCTGATACGTGCCACGGATCTGCTGGCCGTGCGGCCGGACAGCAAGGTTCTGGTCGTCGCCGCCGAGGCCCTGTCGACCTCGTACAACCACAGCGTCGACACGATCGAATCGATGATCTACAAGGCGTTGTTCGCGGATGCCGCCGCCGCGACGGTGGTCACGAGTACCCCGTCGGGGCCGGGTCTGGCCATCGAGGACACTTTCGAGTACGTCCTTCCCGGCAGCCTCGACCGCTACCGGGGACGGCTCGACCCCCACGGGATGCACTTCGACTCCACCAAGCAGGCTCCGACCTCGGCCTTCGCGACGCTCGCCCCGCTGATGGAGTGGCTGGAACCGCACGCCGTCGACTTCGCGCTCATCCACCCCGGCGGGCTGCGCATCATCGCCGGTACCGCCGACGCCGTGGGCCTCGGGGAGAGCGCCACCCGCCACTCCGTGGACACCCTGACGGAGGAGGGCAACATGGGCGGCGTCAGCATCTTCCGCGTCCTCGAACGCACCCATGCCACGCCGCCCGCGAGCGGGGAGAGCGGCATCGCCGTGTCCTACGGCCCCGGCTTCATCACCGCGGCCCTGCGCGGCCACTGGCACGCGTAGCGCTTAATCCGGTTGCCCTCGCATCGGCCACGCTGCTGAAGTGCCCCCATGGATCACGCAGTGGCGCTCGCCGCCTACGACCGGCAGATCAGGCGGGACGCACGGAGCGACAGTCCGGGGGCGCGGGTCGAGCGGGGTGGTGGGGTCGTCCGGCAGACCGGCTCCGCGGACGACTGGAACGGCGTCCTGTGGTCGGACGCCGACGCGACGACGGCCGACGCCGTCATCGCGGAGCAGGTGCGCCACTACACCGCCGCGGGCCTGGGGTTCGAGTGGAAACTGCACTCCTACGACCGTCCCGAGGACCTCCCCGAGCGCCTCACCGCCGCGGGCTTCGCGGCCGAACCCCTGGAGACCGTGATGGTCGCCGAGGCCGCCGCACTGCTCGCGGGGCCCGCGCTGCCCGACGGCCTGCGCCTGGTCGAGGTGACGGACGAGGCCGGCGCCCGGCTCATGGCGCAGGCGCACCTCGCGGCGTTCGGGGCCGCCGACGCCGAGCTGAGCGAGCGGCTCGGCAGGCGGGTCCTGGCCCAGCTCGCCGAGGCCCCGGACACCGTCGTCGCGGTGGTCGCCATGGCCGGTGACCTGCCGGTCTGCGCCGCCCGAGCGGAGTTCGGCCAGGGCACCGACTTCGCGGGCCTGTGGGGCGGCGGCACCGCCCCCGAGTGGCGCGGCAAGGGCATCTACCGCGCGACGGTGGCCCATCGCGCCCGCGTCGCCGTCGAGCGCGGCTACCGCTACCTCCAGGTCGACGCCTCCGCCGACAGCCGCCCGATCCTCGACCGGCTCGGCTTCACCACGCTCTGCACGACCACCCCGTACGTGTACAAGCCCTGACGGGCGGGGAGGGGAAGGTCTTCTCCACGCCGATGCCCGTCGAGGCGGGGGCCGCCGACCGGCGGGGCTAGCGGATCGGCATCCCCGACAGCGTGCGCGCGATCACCAGGCGCTGGATCTCACTGGTCCCCTCGAAGATGGTGTAGAT
>NZ_JASKYR010000883.1:0-2879 GCF_041028215.1 Streptomyces flavofungini | reverse complement strand
AACCTGAGCTGGGGGCCATCAGTTCGGATCTGCACAGGGCACGCCTCGTCACCCTCACCGGACCTGGCGGCTCCGGTAAGACCCGCCTCGCCGAGGAAGCCGCCGCCGGGCATCCACAGGCATGGCTGGCCGAGCTCGCCCCGCTCGACCGGCCCGAGGCGGTGCCCGGCGCGGTCGTCAGCGCTCTCGGTCTGCGCGAGACCGTGCTGATGACCAGCGAGCTGTCCACCCCGCAGGACGACCCCGTCGCCCTGCTCGTCGAGTACTGCGCCACGCGCTCCCTGCTCCTGATCCTTGACAACTGCGAACACGTGATCGGCGCCGCGGCCGAGCTGGCCGAGACCCTCCTCACCCACTGCCCCGGCCTCACCATCCTGGCCACCAGCCGGGAACCGCTCGGCGTCCCCGGCGAGTCCGTCCGCCCGGTCGAGCCGCTCCCGCCCGACCCCGCGCACCGCCTCTTCGCCGAGCGGGCCACGGCGGTGCGGCCGGGCTTCGACGCCGAGGAGTCGGCCGGGGCGGTCGCGGAGATCTGCCGCAGGCTCGACGGCCTGCCCCTCGCCATCGAGCTGGCCGCCGCCCGCCTGCGGCTGCTCACCCCACGGCAGATCGCCGACCGCCTCGACGACCGCTTCCGCCTCCTGACCAGCGGCGCCCGCACGGTCCTGCCCCGCCAGCAGACGCTGCGCGCGGTCGTCGACTGGTCCTGGGAGCTCCTCGGCGAGGCCGAGCGGACCGTGCTGCGGGAGGCCTCCGTCTTCGCGGGAAGCTGGGACCTGCCCGCCGCCGAGGCGGTCTGCTCGGGACCGGCCACCGATCTGATCGGCGCCCTCGTCGACAAGTCCCTGATCGTCACCGTCCCCTGCGGTGACGACGAGGACGGCGGCATGCGGTACCGCCTCCTGGAGACCATCCACGAGTACGCCACCGAGCGCGCCGCCGAGACCCCCGACCTCCTCGCGGCGGCGGGCAGGCGCCACAGCGCGTACTTCCGCGCGCTGGTCGAGCGGGCCGAGCCGCTGCTCCGCTCCGCCGAGCAACTGCCGTGGATCGAGCGCCTGGAGACCGAGCTCGACAACATCCGCGCGGCCATGCACCACTCCATCCGGACCGGTGACCTCCCGACCGCCATCGCCCTCGTCCTGAACACGGGCTGGTTCTGGTGGCTGCGCAACTTCCGCAGAGAGGGCCTGGAGTGGATGGAGGGCGTCCTGGCCCTGGCCCCACACCCGGTGTCGGCCGGAGTCGCGGCCCTCCCGGACCAGGACGACCCGCTCTACTGGCCGTGGATGAAGCTCCGCCTGCTCCACCTCTTCCTGGTGGCCGAGTCCAGGCCCATGGACGCGGACCGGGAGGACCAGGCCCGCACCGGGTACGTGGGGTGCGTGCGGGACGCCTTCAGGCGCTCGGGCCCCCAGGCCGCCACGTTCCCCGGACTCATCTGGGCGTTCACGGTCCACTTCACCGGCGGCACGCTGGAGGACACCCGCCCCGACGTGGACGCGACGGTCGAGAACTGCCGGCGCTACGGAGGGGACTGGGAGCTCTGCGTCATCCTGATGTTCCGCGTCCACATGGCCATCGACATGAACGGCAACTTCCTCGGCGTCGACGAGGACCTCGCCGAACTGCGGACGCTGAGCGCCCGGGTGGGCGACCGGTGGATGAGCGCCCAGGTGAGCAGCGCGGTCGGCGAGGCCTCGATGGCCCGCAGCGACCACGCGACGGCCCGCGCCGCCTACGAGGAGGCGCTGCGCCTCGCCCATGAGGTGGGGGCGTTCGCCGAGACGTCGTTCCTGCTGGCCAGGCTCGGTGAGATCGCCTACCGCGAGGGCGACAGGGAAGCCGCCCTCAAGACGCTCGACGAGGCGACGACCGAGGCCGAGCGGCACGGCGTGACGGAGTCCCGGGCCTTCGTACGGCTGCTGCGCGCCCTCATGGCGATCGACGACGGCGACACGGCAGCCGCCCGCGAACTGTGCACGAAAGTCGCCGAGGAGATGCGGTACGGCACGCCGCCCGCGCAGTTCAAGGCGGCCGTGCGCGGCGTCGAGGCACGGGTGCGCGCCGCCGAGTCGGGCCCCGCGGCAGGCCTCCCCGAACTGGCCGAGGCGCTGCGCGAGGCCGTGCGGGGACAGTGCTCCGAGGTGATCGTGGCCTCGCTCGTCGACTGGGGCGCCGCCCTCACGGGTGAACTCGGCGACCACGCGCGCGCCGCCCGGCTGCTCGCGGTCGGCACCCGGCTGCGGGGCGGGCGGCCGAGGCCGCGCCCCGACTCGGCCGCCGCCGAGAGCGTCGTGTCCGCCGCCACGGCCGCACTCGGCCCCCGGCGGTATGAGGCGGCGAGCGCCACGGGCTCCCTGCTCACCACCGACGACGTGTACGAAGAGCTGTGGGAGGCGGCGCGCTCGGCCGGGGAATGAGCGCGCTCGCGGTCAGGAGCAGCTCAGCCGCGACTGCGCCCAGTCGGCGAGGGCCACCGTGTCGAAGGACGTGTGCGGCTCGACGACCAGCCGGATCGTCCTGCGCCCGGTGATGTTCACCCGTACAGGAGTGGCCGGGGCGCCGCCCCTCACCAGCGGTGAGCGCCACAGCCGCGCGCCGTCCGCGTAGACGGAGAAGCGGAGCCTGCCGATGCCCAGTGTCATGTCGTCGACGCCGACCAGCGCTTCGTACGTCGAGCAGCGGCGGTTCAGGTCGATGGTCACGGAGGACTCGCCGTGCACGGTCACGCCGTGCGCGTACCGCCGGCCGGACACGGAAAGGCCCTGGCGCTGCCACACCCAACTGCTCTCGGCGAGCCGCATCTCCGGCTTGGTGCCGTCGCCGACGATGCCGTACCGCAGTTCGCTCCACTGGTAGACGGCCGGGCCCGGGGG
>NZ_JASKYR010000882.1:0-3187 GCF_041028215.1 Streptomyces flavofungini | reverse complement strand
GCGAGCACCAGGGCGTACGCCGCCGAGCCCGGCACCACGCTCGCCGGACGGCTCCGCGCGCTGGAGCGGGAGTACTCCGCCCGGCTCGGTGTCTTCGCCCTCGACACCGCCTCGGGCGCGACGGTGACCCACCGCGCGGACGAGCGCTTCCCGATGTGCTCGGTGTTCAAGGGCCTCGCCGCGGCGGCCGTGCTGCGCGACCTGGACCGGCACGGCGAATTCCTCGCCCGGCGCATCCACTACACCGCGGAGTTCGTGAACGCCGCGGGCTATGCCCCGGTCACCGGCAGGCCGGAGAACATCGCGCGCGGCCTGACCGGCGCCGAGCTGTGCGCCGCCGCCGTCAGCGAGAGCGACAACGCCGCCGGGAACCTGCTCCTGCGCGAACTGGGCGGCCCCGCCGCCCTCACCCGCTTCTGCCGGAGTCTCGGGGACGGCACGACCCGGCTCGACCGCTGGGAGCCCGCGCTCAACAGCGCCGAGCCCTGGCGGGCCGAGGACACCACGAGCCCCCGGTCCATCGGCATGACCTACGGACGGCTCCTCCTCGGCCGGGCGCTCCCGGCCGGGGACCGCGAGCGGCTGTGGGACTGGCTGGTGGCGAACACCACCAACACCGAGCGCTTCCGCAAGGGCCTGCCCGCGGACTGGGTCCTGGCGGACAAGACGGGAGGCGGCGCCCAGTACGGCGTCGCCAACGACGTGGGTGTCGTCCGGCCGCCCGGGCGCAAGCCGCTGGTCCTTTCGATCCTCTCGACGAAGTACGACCCGCAGGGGCCCACGGACAATCCGCTGGTGGCGCGGGCCGCCGCGCTGGTGGCCGACGCGCTCGTCTGACGATCTCCCTCCCGTACGCGCCTGTTCAGAGCGAGGGCGTCGCGTCATCCGGGTCCGGCTCCGGGTCCCAGTCCAGGAGCCGGACCTTCGCGACGGTCCGCACATGGCGCCGCATCGCCGCCGCCGCTGCCGTGCCGCGCCCCGCCTCGATGGCGTCGAGGATCGCCCGGTGCTGCGCCAGGGAACGGCCGGGCCTGCGCGGCTGGCGCAGGGACTCGCGCCTGCTCTCTGCGATGTCGTCGGCGATGGAGCGCATGAACTCGGCGAGCAGGGTGCTGTGGGCGGCGGCGGTGACGGCGGCGTGGAAGCGCCGGTCGCCCTCGGCGCCGTGCCCGCCTCCGGCGATCTCCGCGGCCATGTGGTCGAGGGATGCCCGCAGTGCGGCAAGGTCCTCCTCGGTGCGCCGCTCCGCCGCGAGTTCAGCGAGTTTCGTCTCCATCGCCTCGCGTGCCTCAAGGACGTCCGGCAGTCTGCGACGGCGTTCCACGAGCCGCTCGACGGGTTCGGCGTCCAGGCTGTCGCCGACGAGGTACGTGCCGCCGCCCTGCCGTACTTCGACGAGTCCCTGTACTTCGAGGACGACGATGGCCTGCTTCACCGAGGCGCGGGACACCCCGAGCCGCCGGGCCAGTTCACGTTCGGGCAGGAGCCGGTCGCCCGCCTTCAGGCCGCTCTCCGCGGCATGGCAGCGCAGCCGGTCGAGCACCTGCTCGTAAAGGCGCGTACGCCCCATGGGACGCAGTGCGTCGGACATCTCCTGCCCCCTGATTCCGGAAGGCCCCCGCCCCCGTGGCGAGGGCAGCCTAGCAGCGCCATGCGGTCCAGTGGCTGAACCAATTTTCCCGTACCCCTTGACGGCTGAAACCGTTCGCCCCGACTCTGAGTGCCGTCAACAGGCCAATTGGTCCAGCCACTTGACCACCCAGGGACGGCCCCAGGACGGGAGCCCACATGTCCGCGGAACTCATCTCCATCCTCGTACTCGTGGTGGTCTTCGTGATCGCCACCACCCGCTCGGTCAATATGGGCGCGCTCGCCTTCGCCGCCGCGTTCGCGGTGGGTGAGCTGGTCGCCGACCTGGACGCCGACGGCATCTTCGCCGGTTTCCCCGGCGATCTGTTCGTGGTCCTGGTCGGTGTCACCTACCTGTTCGCCATCGCCCGTTCCAACGGCACGACGGACTGGCTGGTGCACGCGTCCATCCGGCTGGTCGGCGGGCGCATCGCGTGGATTCCCTGGGTGATGTTCGTGATCGCCGGTGCGCTGACCGCGATCGGGGCGGTCAGTCCGGCGGCGGTGGCGATCGTCGCTCCGATCGCGCTCAGCTTCGCCGCGCGCCATGGCATCAGCCCGCTCCTCATGGGCGCCATGGTGGTGCACGGGGCGCAGGGCGGCGGGTTCTCGCCGATCAGCATCTACGGGTCCATCGTGAACGGCATCGTCGAGCGCGAGGACCTGCCGGGCAACGAGGTCGCCCTCTTCCTCGCCTCGCTGGTCGCCAACGTGGTCATCGCGGGGGTGGTGTTCGTCCTGTGCGGCGGCCTCAGGCTCGGCCGCCGCCGGGTGGCGGACGACGGGACCGGCGCCCCCTCCGGCACCACCACGCACCACGGCACCCCGCACGACGGCGATCCGCACGACGACGGCACCCGGCTCACCGCCCCCCGCGTCGCCACGCTGGTCGCGCTCGTCGCGCTCGTCGTGGCCGTCCTCGTCCTCGACCTGGACGCGGGTCTGACCGCGGTCACCCTCGCCGTGCTGCTCAGCGCGGTGTGGCCGGACACCAGCCGCAAGGCGGTCGGCGAGATCGCCTGGCCGACGGTGCTGCTCATCTGCGGTGTCCTGACCTACGTCGGCGTGCTGGAGGAGATGGGCACCATCAAGTGGGCGGGCGAGGGCGTCGGCGGCATCGGTGTCCCGCTGCTCGCGGCCCTGCTGCTGTGCTACATCGGTGCCCTCGTCTCGGCGTTCGCCTCGTCGGTGGGCATCATGGGGGCGCTGATCCCGCTGGCCGTGCCGTTCCTCGCACAGGGGGAGATCGGGGCGGTCGGGATGATCGCGGCGCTCGCGGTGTCGGCGACCGTGGTGGACGTCAGCCCCTTCTCCACCAATGGCGCCCTCGTCCTCGCGGCGGCACCGGACGTGGACCGGGAGCACTTCTTCCGGCAGCTCATGGTGTACGGAGGTGCCGTGGTCGCGCTGGTGCCCGCCGCGGCGTGGCTGGTGCTCGTGGTCCCCGGCTGGGGGTGAGGGTGGTCCCCGGCACCGGCCACTCATGCAGAGGCCGAGACGTGCCCCGCCGCATCCCGTAGCAACGCACCCCCCAACCGGACCGCCTCACCCGCACCCC
>NZ_JASKYR010000881.1:0-2690 GCF_041028215.1 Streptomyces flavofungini | reverse complement strand
CCGCAGAACCGCCGCCTCGCTGCCGGACGACGGGGCGCACGAGGCCGTGGCGCGCCTCGTGACCCGCATGATGTCGGGCCGCGTCGGCGTCCGCAGCACCTTCGTGCCCGTCCCGCTCTGGCCGCACGGCTTCTTCCGGTCGGCGCCGCCCGGCGGCCTCTCCCGCGATGGCCTCTCCCGCGAGGGACTCTCCCGTGACGGCACCGGCCACGCGGACGGCGCCCGGCTCACCGTCGCCCGCAGCCGCGAGGGCTGCGCGCCCGTATGCCTCGCCGTCCCGTCGTACACCCCGGTCGGCGGCCCCGGCGCCGCCCGGCTCGTGGGGCGGCTCGCCCACGCCACCGCGCTCGCCGCCGAACGCCTGCTGATGTACGAGATGGAACGCCATATCGCCCTCACCCTCCAGCGCAGCTTCCTGCCCACACATGTGCCGCAGGCCCCCGGCACGGAGGTCGTCGTGCGCTATGAGCCCGCCTCCAACGACACCGAGATCGGCGGCGACTTCTACGCGGCGCTGCCCACCCCGGCGGGTGTGCTCACCGCCATCGGCGACGTGGTCGGCCACTCCCTGGAGGCGGCCACGGTGATGGTGGAGATCCGGCACGCGCTGCGGGCGTACTGCGTCGACGAGTCCGACCCGCGGACCCTCGCCTACCGCCTGGACAAGATGCTCCAGCACTACCACCCCGACGCCACGGCCACCCTCTGCCTGGCGCTCGTCGACCCGGCCACCGGCCGCACCCGCGTCGCCAACGCGGGACACATCCCGCCGCTCGTCGTCGACGACGGGGGCACCGCCACGTTCCTGAAGGCGCAGGGCCCGCTGCTCGGCCTCGGCCTGGACAGGCCGCCGCCCACGGAGACGGTCCTGCGGCCCACCGACCGGTTCCTGATGGTCACCGACGGCCTCATCGAGACCCGCGGCACCGACCTCGCCGCCTCCATGGAGCACTTACGCGCGGTCGCGGCCGACGCGCCCCCCGGCGTCGCCGACCTCTGCGACACCCTGCTCGCCTGCTTCGGACACGACGGCGACGACGACATCGCCCTGCTGGCTCTCCGCCTGACGAACGAGACCTGAACAGCCCCTAGCCGACCGGCTTCTCCATCAGCAGCACCCCGTACGTGCCGCCGTCGGCGGCGACCTTGCCCGCCAGCTCCCCGACGGGCGTGTACCCGACCCCTTCGTAGTACGTGCGCAGACGCGGATTGGAGGTGACGCAGTCCAGTCGGGACAGCACCCGTCCCGCCTGCGCCATCCGCCGCTCGGCCGCGGCCAGCATCTTCCCGCCGGTCTCCGGACGTGCCCCGCGCCGCACCATCAGCCGGTGCACATAGCCCGCCACGGGCGGCTGCACACCGTACGCCGCCTCGTCGTCCCACCACACCTCGTACGCCCCGACGACCGCGCCGTCCCCAAGGGCGAGCCACACGTCGGTCATCTCCGCGCCGCGGAAGGTCAGGCGTGGTGTCATGAGGTCAGGGCCGCCAGGCGGGTGATGAGGTCGGTGAAGGGGCCGTCCGGGGGCTCCTCGGAGAGGATCGCCCGGAGCAGCTCCGCCATCTCCGTGTCGTAGGCGGCGCTCACCGCGGCGAGGGCGGCGAAGTCGTGGACGAGCTGGAGTTCCAGCTCCGCGCGCGGGATGCGGCGCCCGTCCAGCCAGATCAGCGCCGTGGACTCGGCGAGCGAGATCCAGGACCGTACGACGAGTTCGAGCCTGGCGGGCGGGTCGGTGATCCCCAGGTGCGTGAGGATCTGTACGTACGCCGCCTGCCGGACCGAGTCGATCAGGGCGTTGGTCGTCGAGGAGCCGACCGCGGGGCCGCCCCGCATCAGCGCGGAGAAGCCGGGCCCGTGCTCGTCGACGAAGGACAGGAAGCGGCCCATGACGCGCAGCAGCCGCGCCCCGAGCGGACCCTCGTGCGGCTCCACGAACCGCTCGGCCAGGTCCTCGGCCGCCCGGCGCAACGCCGCTTCGTAGAGGCTGAGTTTGCCGGGGAAGTAGTGGTAGACCAGCGGCCGCGAGATGCCCGCGGCCGCCGCTATCTCATCGATGGAGACATCGTCGGGCGAGCGGTGGCTGAAGAGGTCGAGCGCGACCCCGATCAACTGCTGCCGCCGCTCCTCGACACCCATTCTGCGGCGCACCCCGGTAGTCATACGAACACCTTACCGAGCAGAACCGGCCTTTCGACGAGCCGGTGCGGGCACGGGCGTTCCCGGGTGTTCACAGATCGAGCACGAGTCGCTCACCGCGGGCGCGCGAGACGCAGATCAGCATGGAACCGGCCCGCTCGGCGTCCGTGAGCAGCTCGTCGCGGTGGTCGACCTCGCCCTCCACCACGCGCTG
Source organism: Streptomyces flavofungini (assembly GCF_041028215.1). Taxonomy (GTDB): domain Bacteria; phylum Actinomycetota; class Actinomycetes; order Streptomycetales; family Streptomycetaceae; genus Streptomyces; species Streptomyces flavofungini_B. The sequence goes on along the minus strand of NZ_JASKYR010000881.1, from coordinate 339 downwards.
TTGGCACGTCCCGCAGAAGCCCTGCTCGCAGGAGTACGCCGTGTCCGGCAGCTCCGCGCGGACCGCCGCGAGCACCGTGCTGTCCGCGGCGACCGCGACCGTGCGCCCCGAGCGCCGCAGTTCGACCTCGAAGGCGTGCTCGCCCCCGGCCCCCGCACGCGGCGAGAACCGCTCAAGATGCAGCGAGCACCCCTCGGGCAGGACGGCGCCGACCGCGTCCATCAGGGGCTCGGGCCCACAGACATGGACGGCGGCGCCCGCGGGCACGCCGGTCAGGAAGGCCGCCAGGTCGGGCAGCCCCGCCTCGTCCTCGGCGACGACCGTGACCCGCCCGCGCCC
>NZ_JASKYR010000880.1:0-2824 GCF_041028215.1 Streptomyces flavofungini | reverse complement strand
GTGCGGACGCGGGGCGCCTCCGACCTGAGCACGGCGGCCACCGACCACTACGAGGTGCGGACGGCGGCGGGCGAGCGGCTCACGACGGTACGGCCCTGAGGCCGTGGGAGTACGGGCCTGAGGGCCCTCTCACTTCAGCAGGCGCGACATCCGCCGGTCCGCCAGCGGCTTCCCGCCCGTCTGGCACGTCGGGCAGTACTGGAGCGAGGAGTCGGCGAAGGACACCTCGCGGATGGTGTCGCCGCAGACCGGGCACGGCTCGCCGGTACGCCCGTGCACGCGCAGGCCGCTCTTCTTCTCGGCCTTGAGCTTTCCCGCCGCCAGGCCCCGCGAGCGCTCCACCGCCCCGCTCAACGTGGTCACCAGGGCTTCGTAGAGGCCGTGCACGTCCTCGGCGGTGAGGCTCGACGTCAGCTTGAAGGGCGACATGCGGGCCGCGTGCAGGATCTCGTCGCTGTAGGCGTTTCCGATGCCCGCGATGATGCTCTGGTCGCGCAGCGCGCCCTTGATCTGGCGGCGCTCGCCCGCGAGCAGGGCGGCGAACCGCTCCTCGTCGAAGTCCGGGGCGAACGGGTCGGGACCGAGGCGTGCGATGCCCTCGATCTCCTCGGGCTCCGGCGTCACGTACACCGCGAGGCGCTTCTGGGTGCCCGCCTCCGTGAGGTCGAAGCCCTGCCGGGTGTCCAGGGCCACGCGCAGCGCCAGCGGGCCCTTGCCGGGCCGTGGGAGGCCCTCGGGGAGCGGGTCCCGCCACTGGAGCCAGCCCGCGCGCGCCAGGTGCGTGACCAGGTGCAGCCCCTCGGCGTCGATGTCGAGGAACTTGCCGTGCCGCGTCACGCCGGTGACCGTGCGGTCCTCCAGGGCGAGGGGCGGCGGGTCGTACGTCTTGAGGACGTTCACCGCGACGGGCAGGACACGGGTGATCCTGCGGCCGACCAGCTCATCCGTCAGGAAGCTCCGCAGCGCCTCCACTTCGGGCAGTTCCGGCATGGCTCTCCCTCATCCTCTTCGTTCTCCGGCGGGCATGGCTCTCACGGCCCGTCCCCCCGGTCCCTGGCGGGCATCACGAACTCGCACCAGACGCTCTTGCCACTGCCGCGCGCGTCCACGCCCCAGCCGTCCGCGAGCTGGTCCACCAGGAGCAGGCCACGGCCCGAGACGCCCTCCTCGCCCGCTTCCCTGCGGCGCGGCAGGGCGCTTGAGGAGTCCTCGACGTCGACGCGCAGCCGCCGGTCGGCGCCGCTCAGGACCCGCAGGGTCACGATCGCGGAGCCCTCGGTGTGCATCAGCGCGTTGGTGATCAGCTCGTCGGCGACCAGCTCGATCTCGTCGGCGCGCTCCCCCGCGCCCCAGGCGCGCACCGCGGCCCTGATCATGTGCCGTGCCTCGGTGAGCGCCTCCGGGTCGCCCGGCGCGACATGCTGCTGGAGGCGGCCGCCGGACCGGTGCGCCTCCAGCGGGCGGCGGCGCAGCAGGAGCAGCGCGGCGTCGTCCTCGCCGCCCCTGCCGTCGACGATGCCGCAGAGCCGGTCGGCGAGGTGCTGGAGGTCGCGGGGGCCGGAGGCGGCGAGCCTGGCGAGGGCCCGCATGCCGTCGTCCAGGTCGTGGCCCGGTTCCTCGACGAGGCCGTCGGTGCAGAGCAGCAGGGTCTGGTCGGGGTCGAGTTCGAGGGTGGTGACGGGGTAGTCGAGGCGCCCGAACTCGGCGGAGAGGCCGAGCGGCAGACCGCCGCCGACCGGCACCCTGCGGCAGGAGCCGTCGCTGAGCTGGAGGAGCGGGTCCAGGTGCCCGGCGCGCACGAACTGCACCACACCGGTGCCGAGGTCGGCCTCCGCGTACAGGCAGGTCGCGAAGCGGTCGGTGTCCAGTTCGTGCAGGAAGCCGGAGGCGCGGGCCATGACGGTGGCGGGCGGGTGGCCCTCGGCGGCGTAGGCGCGCAGCACGATGCGGAGCTGGCCCATGACGGCGGCGGCGTGGGTGTCGTGGCCCTGCACGTCGCCGATGACGGCGCCGACCCGGCCGCCGGGCAGCGGGATCACGTCGTACCAGTCGCCGCCGATGTCCCGGCCGAGCGCCGCCGAGCGGTACCGTACGGCGATCTCGGCGCCGGGGACGCCGGGGATGGTGCGCGGCAGCATGGCCTGCTGGAGGCCCTCGGCGAGGTCCTTCTCCTGCTCGTAGAACATGGCGCGCTGGAGGCTCTGGGCGATGCTGCTGCTGAGGGCGACGAGGACGTTGCGCTCCTCGACGGTGAAGCCGGTCTTGTCCTGGTAGAGCAGGCCGAGCACGCCGATGGGCCTGGCCTGCGCGATGAGCGGGAGGTAGGCGGCGGCGGTGATGCCGAGCCCGGCGATGTGCGGCCACAGCACCGGATAGGACTCGGCGAAGTCGCGCGCGGACTCGATGTAGCGCGGCGCCAGCGTGCGGACGACCTCGCTCATGGGGTACGGCTCGTCCACGCGGGTCAGCCGGGTGCCCGGCACGAAGCTGCCGGTGGGGCCCTCGGCGACCAGCCGGATGCGCCCGGCCTCCACGAGGCCCATGACGAGGTTGGACGCCCCCAGGTACGCCAGGCCGTGGGTGTCCCTGAGCACGTCGATGACGTCGCTGACCGTGCGGGCGTGCGCGAGGGCCGCGGTGGTCCCCTGCACGAGGCTGGTCCTGCGGCGCCGCTCGGCCTCCTCGTCGGCCTGTTCGCGCAGGGCGGGCGGGCTGTCGCCGAGTTCCCGGGTGGCGTCCCTGACGACGCCCACGATGCGGTGCGGGCGGCCGGTGCCGTCGCGGCGGACGCAGCCGTGCGTGTGGGTCCAGCGCAGGGTGCCGT
>NZ_JASKYR010000088.1:0-16332 GCF_041028215.1 Streptomyces flavofungini | reverse complement strand
CACCTGGACCCTGCGCGCCGCCTCCCTGCGCGGCGACTCCGCGCGGTACCGGGGCGAGCCCCGCCGCGACTCCCTGCTCACCGCGCGCTTCGGCAGCGGGGACGACGGCCTGCTGCTCGTCGCCATGGCGACCGGCGCCCGCGCGACCCCGGGCGCGCACCGGGCCGCCGCCGAGGCCTGCGAGTGGATCGGCAGGGCCGTGGGCCGCAGCCACCGGCGGCTCGCCGAGGACATCAGGGCCGCCCGGCGCGGCGACCTGAAGTCGGGTCTGCACCGCCTCACCGACCGCAGCCTCGGCAGGCTCCGCGCGCACGCCGCCGACCTCGGCCTGAAACCCGAGGAGTACGCGGCGTCCCTGCGGTGCCTCCTGCTGCCCGCCGACCCCCAGTGCCGTACGCGCGTCTTCTTCGGCGTCGGCGCGGGCGGGATCTTCCGGCTGCGGGACGGCGCCTGGCAGGACATCGAGCCGCACGTCGCCGACGCCACGGGCGACGCCGTGGTCGGCTTCGGCTCGCCGCCCCCGCAGCGTCCCGACGGCGACCACCTCACCATGGACCTGAACATCACCACGCCCCCGAGCCCCTACGAACCGGCCCCCGAGCCGCCCCGGGAACCCTTCCGGTTCCGCGCCTCGGTCGCCCGGCCGGGTGACACGCTCCTGCTGTGCAGCGGCGGCCTCGCCGAACCCCTGCGCGGCGAGCCCGAACTCCCCGAACACCTCACCCGCAGATGGCACAGGAGCGGCCCGCCGGGGATCGCGGGCTTCCTGGCCGACGTCCAGGTGCGCGCCAAGGGGTACGCGGACGACCGTACGGCCGCGGGCGTCTGGGAGGCATGACCGCTCCACCTGTGAATTCATGGAACCGCAAGGGGAACGAGTGAGACCCGGGTCCACGGATCACCAGGCTGGAGAGGTGCGTACGGCATGGCCAAGCAGAACATCGCCGAGCAGTTCGTCGACATTCTCGTCCGCGCGGGCGTACAGCGTCTGTACGGCGTCGTCGGCGACAGCCTCAACCCGGTGGTGGACGCCATCCGCCGCACCAAGGGGATCGACTGGGTGCACGTGCGGCACGAGGAGACCGCCGCCTTCGCGGCGGGCGCCGAGGCCCAGATCACCGGCAGGCTCGCCGCCTGCGCGGGCTCCTGCGGCCCCGGCAACCTCCACCTCATCAACGGCCTCTACGACGCCCACCGCTCCATGGCGCCCGTCCTCGCCCTGGCCTCGCACATCCCGTCCAGCGAGATCGGGCTCAACTTCTTCCAGGAGACCCACCCCGACCGGCTCTTCCAGGAGTGCAGCCACTACAGCGAGCTGATCTCCAGCCCCCAGCAGATGCCCCGGCTGCTCCAGACCGCCATCCAGAACGCCGTCGGGCAGTCCGGCGTCAGCGTCGTGGCGCTGCCCGGCGACATCGCCTCCGAGACCGCTCCGGCCCAGGCCGCGGAGACCGCCCTGGTGACCTCGCGGCCCTCGGTGCGCCCCGGCGACGCGGAGATCGAGCGGCTCGCCGAGATGATCGACGCGGCCCGCAAGGTCACCCTGTTCTGCGGCAGCGGCACGGCGGGCGCCCACGCCGAGGTCATGGAGTTCGCCGAGAAGATCAAGGCACCGGTCGGCCACGCCCTGCGCGGCAAGGAGTTCATCCAGTACGACAACCCCTTCGACGTGGGTATGAGCGGCCTGCTCGGCTACGGCGCCGCCTACGAGGCCACCCACGAGTGCGATCTGCTGATCCTGCTCGGCACGGACTTCCCGTACAACGCCTTCCTGCCCGACGACGTACCGATCGTCCAGGTCGACGTGCGCCCGGAACACCTCGGCCGCCGCTCGAAGCTGGACCTCGCGATCTGGGGCGACGTCCGCGAGACGCTGCGCTGTCTGACCCCGCGCGTCGCGCCGAAGACCAACCGCAGGTTCCTCGACAAGATGCTGAAGAAGCACGCGGACGCGCTCGAAGGCGTGGTCAAGGCCTACACCCGCAAGGTCGACAGGCACGTCCCGATCCACCCCGAGTACGTGGCGTCCGTCCTGGACGACCTCGCCGACGACGACGCGGTCTTCACCGTCGACACCGGGATGTGCAACGTCTGGGCGGCCCGCTACCTCACCCCCAACGGCAAGCGCCGCATCATCGGCTCCTTCAGCCACGGCTCGATGGCCAACGCCCTGCCGCAGGCGATCGGCGCGCAGTTCACCGACCGCGGGCGGCAGGTCGTCTCGATGTCCGGCGACGGCGGCTTCTCGATGCTGATGGGCGACTTCCTCACCCTCGTCCAGCACCATCTGCCGGTGAAGGTCGTGCTGTTCAACAACTCCTCGCTCGGCATGGTGGAGCTGGAGATGATGGTCGGGGGCCTGCCGTCGTACGGCACGGACAACCACAACCCCGACTTCGCCGCCATCGCCCGCGCCGCCGGTGCCTACGGCGTCCGCGTGGAGAAGCCCAAGCAGCTCGCGGGCGCCCTGAAGGACGCCTTCGCGCACAAGGGCCCCGCCCTGGTCGACGTTGTCACCGACCCCAACGCCCTCTCCATCCCGCCGAAGATCAGCTCCGACATGGTCACCGGCTTCGCGCTCTCCGCCGGGAAGATCGTCCTGGACGGCGGGGTCGGCCGGATGCTCCAGATGGCCCGCTCCAACCTGCGGAACGTGCCGAGGCCCTGACGGCGGGCCCCGGCGCGTCCCACCGGCTCAGGCGGGCCGCAGCCGCAGCGTCACGATCTGGAACGGCCGCAGCGCGAGACGCAGCCCCGACTCGCCCGTGTCCGCCGCGTGCAGCGGCCGTTCGTGCAGATCGGTGACGTCCGCGTGCGCCACCGGGAACGACGTGGCGAGCGTGGCCGCCGCACGGCCGCCGCGCGACTCGTAGAGACGTACGACGACATCGCCGCTGCGGTCGTCGGCCAGCTTGACCGACTCGACCGTGACCGCCGGGTGGTCGACGCGCACCAGCGGCGCGAGCTCGGGCGCGTCCGCCACCCGCAGCGGCAGGTTCAGCGCCAGGCCCCCGGCCACCGCGTCGCCCGTCGTCGCCCCGGGCAGCAGCGCGTACGTGAAGCGGTGCGTGCCCTGGTCGGTCTCGGGGTCGGGGCTGTGCGGGGCCCGCAGCAGCGTGAGCCGCACGGTGGTGCCGAGCGCCCCGTCGTGCTCGGCGCGGGTCACGTCATGGCCGTACGTCGAGTCGTTGAGCAGCGCGACGCCGTAGCCCTCCTCGGCCACCCGCAGCCAGCGGTGCGCGCAGATCTCGTACCGCGCGGCGTCCCATCCCGTGTTGGCGTGGGTCGGCCGGTGGACGTGGCCGAACTGGATCTCGGCGGCCGACCGCTCGGCGTGCACATCGAGCGGGAACGCGGCCTTGAGCACCTTCTCCGACTCGCGCCAGTCGACGTCCGTGACGACGTCGAGCCGCCTGCTGCCCGCGTCGAGCCGGATCTCCTGGACGATCCGGGACTTGCCGAAGGCGCGCACCACCCGCACCGCGACCCGCAGCGGACCGTCCTCGACCAGCTCGACGGAGTCGGCCCCGGTGAGGTCGGTGTGGCGGTGCCGGTAGTGCTTGTCGAGGTCCCAGGCGTCGTAGTGGGTGGGGTGGTCGGGATGGAGCTGGAGGAGGTTGCCGGGCGCCGCGAGCACCTCGCGCCCGGCGGCCAGGTCCTTGACGGAGGTGAGCAGCCCGTCGGCGTTGATCGTCACGCTCAGGTGCTCGTTGGTGAGGAGGATCGTCTCTCCGGTGGTGTGCGCGACCGCCCCGGCGCCCGCGCCGCCCGTGCCGTCCGCGCCGTTGAGGCTTCGGCTGCCGAGCGCGGGCACCTCGACGCGGGCGAGCGCGCCCTCGCCGGTGTCCACGACCTCGTCACGGGCGTACGGCGAGGCGTTCAGGACCACGGGGCCGCCCGCGCCCAGCGACCGCACGGCCGCCGAGGTGACCTCGTCCAGCTCGGCGAGGACGCGCTCATAGGTCTCCCGCGCCTCGCGGTGCACCCAGGCGATCGAGGAGCCCGGCAGGATGTCGTGGAACTGGTGCAGCAGGACCGTCTTCCACAGGCGGTCCAGGGTGTCGTACGGGTAGCCGTGGGCGGGATCGCGCACCGCCGCCGCCGTGCACCACAACTCCGCTTCGCGCAGGGCGTGTTCGGCGCGCCGGTTGCCGCGCTTGGTCGCCGCCTGGGTGGTGTAGGTGGCGCGGTGCAGCTCCAGGTACAGCTCGCCCGACCAGACGGGGGCCCTCCTTCCGTACTCCTCCTCGGCCGCCGCGAAGAACGCCGACGGCTTCTCGATCTCGACGCGCGGGGAGCCCTCCAGGGAGCGCAGGCGCCGCGCCCGCTCCATCATCTCGCGGGTGGGCCCGCCGCCCCCGTCGCCCCAGCCGAACGGCACCAGGGAGCGGGTCGCACGGCCCTTGTCGGCGAAGTTCCGCTCGGCGTGGGCCAGTTCGGCGCCGTGGAACTGGGAGTTGTAGGTGTCGACGGGCGGGAAGTGGGTGAAGACCCGGGTGCCGTCGATGCCCTCCCACCAGAAGGTGTGGTGCGGCATCTTGTTGGACTGGTTCCAGCTCAGCTTCTGGGTGAGGAACCAGCGGACGCCCGCCAGCTTCGCGAGCTGCGGGAAGGCGGCGGTGTAGCCGAAGGAGTCCGGCAGCCAGATCTCCCGCGTCTCCACACCCAGCTCCTCGCGGAAGAACCGCGTGCCGTGCGTGATCTGCCGGGCGAGCGCCTCCCCGCCGGGCAGGTTGGCGTCCGACTCCACCCACATGGACCCCACCGGCGCCCATGTCCCGTCGGCGACCGCCTTCTTGATCCGCTCCCAGATGTGCGGCTGGTGCTCCTTGACCCAGGCGTACTGCTGGGCCTGGGAGCAGGCGAAGACCAGCTCCGGGTACTCCTCGGCCAGAGCGGTCACGTTGGCAAACGTCCGCGAAGCCTTCCGTACCGTCTCGCGCAGCGGCCACAGCCACGCCGAGTCGATGTGCGCGTGCCCGACGGCCGACACGCGGTGCGCACTGGCGTGGGCGGGCCGCGCCAGGACCTCGGTAAGTTCGGCCCGCGCCGCGGCCGCCGTACCGGACACATCGTGCAGGTCGAGGGCGTCGAGCATGTCCTCGACGGCGCGCAGGATCTCATGGCGTCGCGGCCGGTCGGCCTCCAGTTGCGCCATGAGCTCGGTCAGCACCTCGACGTCCAGGACGAGTCCCCAGACGTCCTCGTCCAGTACGGCCAGATCGGCAGACGCGAATCGGTAGATCGGAGTATTGCCTGCGGTCAGGACGTCGCCAAGGGGTGTCGGCACGAAGTCGTGCAGTACGGCGGGGTTGGCCGCGGCCTCCAGGTGCAGGTGCACCGGTTCACCCCCTTCCGCCGGGGAGGCCACTGGAATATGCCGATTGCGCGGGTGAACTCCCTTGACCGGGACGCCCGCCGCGTCGTAGACGAGTCCCTCCGCCTGGAAGCCCGGCCCGCCCCCGCTGAACCCGGGATCGACGACCACTTCGACCCGGCGCCCGCGCCACTCCTTCGGCACCACTCCTTCAAGCCGGAACCAACTCGTGGACCAGGGCTTTCCCCACTCCATGCCCGTCTCGAAGGGTTCGAACGCCGCTTCGAGGGCGGTCGCGACGGGCACCGGTTCGCCCGGCGCGTGCCAGACGGAGAGGGTCAGCGGCGCCCGGTGCGCGTACTGGGCGGGGCGGATGAACTGGCGCAGCGCCCGCTCCAGGCGGCCTTCCACCAGCAGTCTGTCGTCGTGCACGCGGGCTCCTCGAAACGCTCGGAGGCGGGGGTCCACCGCTTCACTTCCCCGCGGGCATCCGGCACACCCCTGCTGTTGATTGAGGATTCGACAGGAGTGCCGGTCCGGGCCCGGGGCATGCATTCCGAGAAGCAGTTCGAGCTAGGAGGACAGGTCATCGCTTTGTGGGCGGGGATCATGACGAGGCAGACACGTGGGGGCGCCCCCGGGGGGATCGGGGACTCCTCGCCGAACGCGGCAACAGAGAAGACCGGCGAGCCGCCGGCGGGCCCGCCCGGGGTCCAGCTCAGGCGCAGACTGGGTAGGGCCGATCTGCGCGCGGTGTCCGAGGTCAGGAGGGCCCTGAGGGATTTGCTGCGGCACTGGGGAAAGCCGGGGACGGCCGACGTGGCCGAGCTGCTGACCAGCGAACTGGCCACCAACGCCCTGGTGCACACCGATCGCGACGCCATCGTCACCGCGACCGTGGGCCCGCGCGGCCTGCGCGTCGAGGTGCGGGACTTCGTGGGGACCCGGCCCGAACCGCGCGTACCGGCCGCCGACGACGGTACGCACGGCAGGGGCCTGATCCTCGTCCAGTCCCTCGCGGACGCGTGGGGCGTACGGGCCCACGGCGTGGGCAAGGCCGTCTGGTTCGAGCTGGGCGGCGGCATGGCCTGAGCCGCGCCACCGCCCTCGGCGCGTACTCAGCCGAACTGCTGCTCCAGGTCCTTCAGCTTGCGCTCCAGGGAGTCGAGCCGGGGCAGCGCCTGCGTGTCGTCCTCCGCCGTGAGATCGACGGTGACGGGGGCGGCGGCGTCAGGGTCGCCCTTGACGGCCTGAAGGGAGGGACGGGCGCGTAGCGGCAGCTGGTCCTGCGCCGCTATGGCAGGGTCCGCGCCGACCTGCGCGGACCCGGCGCCCGAAGAGACGGCCTGCACGTCGACCTGGCGGCCGCCCCGAACGTAGCCGCGCTGGCCACGGCTGATCGCCTTGAGCTTGGCGCGCTCCAGCTTCTCCTTGTCGCGCCGGTGCAGCCGGGTGCGCTCCTTCTCCCTGCGGTCCTCCCGCACCTCCTCGACGGCCTCGTCCAGGGAGCGCACGCCCTCAAGGAGCATCAGCGACCAGGCGCCGAAGGTCTCCCGGGGCGCGCGCAGCCACCGCACCATGCGGATCTGCGGCAGCGGACGCGGTACGAGGCCCTGCTCACGCAGCGCCGCCCTGCGGGTCTGCTTCAGCGCGCGGTCGAAGAGCACCGCCGCCGAGAGCGACATCCCGGCGAAGAACTGCGGGGCACCGGCGTGGCCGAGGCCGCGCGGGGCGTGCACCCAGTTGAACCAGGCCGCGGCCCCGGCGAACGTCCACACCAGGAGCCGCGAGCCGAGCGCCGCGTCGCCGTGGCTCGCCTCGCGCACGGCGAGCACGGAACAGAACATCGCCGCGCCGTCCAGGCCGAACGGTACGAGGTACTCCCAGCCGCCGGTGAGGCTCAGGTTCTGCCGGCCGAAGCCGACGAGGCCGTGGAAGGAGAGTGCGGCGGCGACCGCGGCGCAGCAGAACAGCAGGACGTAGGAGGCGCTGCCGTAGATGGCCTCCTTGCGCCTGCGGCGTTCCTCGCTGCGTTCCCACGAGTCGTCGCCCGAGGCGTCCTTGGCCGCTTTCCCGTGGCCTCGCTTCCCGCGCGCGAGCACCGCCACCGCCACCAGCATGCCGAGGAGCAGGACGCCGCCGGGGAGCAGCCAGTCCAGCGATATGTCGGTCAGTCTCATCTGGGGTCCCTTGCATCGCGGTAGGGCGTTTCGGCGCCATATTGACGTGATCGCGATGGCCCACAGGGGGTTTCGGGGCAAGAAGACGCCAAGGGGGTGCCAGGGAGCGCTGAGAGCGCGTTTTTACTCGAACACGCCTCTCAATGGCTGGCGTTGAGTTCGATCGAAGAGACGCGAAAGAGTGGTTCGAAGCGCGGTGCGGGTTCAGTTCGCCGTGGCGGTGGCGCTCAGCCGGGCGACGCGCTCCGCGTCACAGGTGCGCGGACAGGTGACGCAGGTGTCCTCGGGGCGCAGCGTGTAGAACATGCAGCAGCTCGCCCGGTCCCGGGTCGGCAGCGTCTCGCCGCCGGGGCCCGTCAGCTCCCGGAAACCGGCCGTGCCGACGTAGGGCTTGGTGGCGCCGGGCAGCAGCCGCTCCAGCTCCGTCATGGCGCGCCGCTCCTCGCCGAGGAGATGCGCGATGTACCAGAGGCCCTCGACGATCTCGTCGGTGGCGACGCTCCACAGGGCACGCGAGCGGCGCCGCATCCGGGGGCCGAAGCCGTCGAGGAGCGGACCGAGGTGCTCGGCGACCGCCTCCCGCACCTCGGCCCGCAGCGCCTCCTCGTCCGCCACGACGCGGGCGCCGGGCAGCGCGGCGGCCGGATCGTCCGGCAGGCAGGCGAAGCTCTCCGCGCGTACGGCCATCCGGCCCAGGGTGCGCTGGAAGGAGACGTTGCGCACGGGGTAGCGCGGGACCCTGCGGTGCAGGAACCAGGGGGCCGTGATCAGCAGCGTGGCGGGCCACGCGTACCGGTGCAGACCGAAGCTGGCGATCACGTCGGGCCGCGCCTGGGTGCCGTAGTCCTTCAGGACCTGTGCGTTGTCCCAGGCCAGAAAGGCGTCGAGGTCGGCCCCGCCCTCCGCGAGCCGGGCGGCGGTGACCCAGCCGCCGCCCTGGGGGGCCTGCTCCTCGTGGCCGAGTTCGGTGATGTGCAGTCCTGAGTACACCTCGGCGAGGCGGGCATAGGAGTCCGCGACGGCGCTGGGGGCGCTCGGTGCGGGCGCGGCCAAGGTCTGTACGGACATGCGGGGACCACCGAATCGCGATCGATTGCAGGTAAGCCTTACCTTACCCGAGATGATCGAGGTTTCAACCGCGGCCGTGTCCGCCTAGGGTGCCTCTCATACCTTTTCGGTGCGTGGACGTGAGTGGACAAGGGTGAATCGGGTGGAGCAGGCCGGAGCGCGTGAGGCGGGCCCCTTCGCGGGGCTCCCGCGCGTCCGGGTGCCGGAACAGCCGGGCCCGGGGGACCGCGGCCCGGAGAGCCATGGGCCGGGGAGCCGCGGTCCGGTGCGGCGCAGCTCCGTGCGCGGCCAGGTCCTCGACGCGCTCCGGGCCGCGCTGGTGGACGGCGGGCTCGCGCCGGGCGAGGTCTACTCCGCGCCCGCGCTCGGCGAGCGCTTCGGGGTCTCCGCGACCCCCGTGCGCGAGGCCATGCAGCAGCTCGCCGCCGAAGGGGCCGTGGAGGTCGTGCCCAACCGCGGCTTCCGGGTCACCGAGCACAGCGCCCGGGACCTCGGCGAGCTCGCGGAGGTGCGGGCGCTGATCGAGGTGCCGGTGATGCTCCGGCTCGCCCGCGCCCTGCCCGCCGCCCGCTGGACCGCGCTGCTGCCGCTCGCCGAGGCGACGGTGGTGGCGGCCGCGTGCGGCGACCTCGCGCGCTACGCGGAGGCGGACCGCGCCTTCCACGGCGCCGTGCTCTCCCTGGACGGCAACGAGCAGCTCGTGCGGATCGCCGCCGATCTGCACAGGCGCTCGCAGTGGCCCCTGGTCAGCGGCCCTGTCGCGGGCCGCAGGGCCGACCTCGTACGGGACGCGGCGGAACACATGGCCCTCCTCGAAGCGCTCGTCGCCGGGGACGTCGATGTCGTGCCGTCCCTGGTCGAGGAGCACTTCATGGGCTCGGCGGCCCGCTGAGGGGTCAGGCCGCGGGCGCCGGTGGCGTCAGGTGCTGGGAGAGCCAGGCGGGGACGCCGCCGAGCAGGCGGAAGAGACGGGTGGCCTCCGCGCGCAGACGGGTGGCCTCCGGCTCGGGTTCCGCGTCGGCGAGGGCCGCGAGCGCCGGGGCCGTACCGACCAGGTAGCCCAGTTCCTCCCGGATGCGCAGCGACTCGGCGAAGCCGTGCCGGGCCTCGGCGAGCTCGCCGTCGCGCAGGGCGAGACCGGCCAGGTGCCGCCAGGTGAAGGAGAGCAGCAGCAGGTTGGCGTGGGCCGTGGCGCCCGCGTGGGCCCTGCGGTACGCGGCCTTCGCGGCCTGCGGGGAGCCCGCGATGTGCTCGGCGATCAGGCCCCGGCGGAAGTCGAGCAGCGGGCGCCGCGGCGTGTTCGGGGCGAGCAGCGCGGCGGCCCTGCCGAGCGCGGTGCGGGCCTCGTCGGCCCGGTCGCGTACGTGCAGCACCGTTGACGCGTACGCCAGTTGGCCGCGCTCGCAGGCGGCGGCACCCCGGTCGTCGTCGTCCTCGGCCAGGGCCTCCGCGGTGCGCAGGCTGTCCTCGGCCTCGCCCCAGCCGTCCCCGGTGAACAGGCAGCGCTCGACGAGGAGCGAGGTGCGCTGCACCGCGGGACCGGCTCCGGGCCGTGCGGCCAGGAGGGCTGCCGCGTCGGTCCAGCAGCCGCGCGAGCGCAGCCGCCATACCGCGGTCTGGAGTGGATCGTCCCCTGTAGTCGTTCCGGTACCAGACATGGCGGTATGCGCCACGTTGCCCTCCCCGAGCACACCATTGAGCTGTTGAGTCGTGGGCGAATCTCAGCACGGATGGCGGCACCGGGCCAAGGGGCCGGGTGAAAGAATTCACAAAGGGCGGGCAAGGAAACGGGCCCGGGGCATTCGGCCCGCCGGGCCGCCCGGACCCGCTTCCCGGGTCTTTCCTCAGCTCATGCGCAGGGCGAGGAAGAAATCGAGCTTGTCCTCAAGGCGCGAGAGGTCACGGCTCGTCAACTGCTCGATGCGGCCCACGCGGTAGCGCAACGTGTTGACGTGCAGGTGCAGCCGGGCCGCGCAGCGCGTCCAGGAGCCGTCGCAGTCGAGGAACGCCTCCAGGGTCGGGATCAGCTCGGCCCGGTGGCGCTTGTCGTACTCGCGCAGCGGGTCCAGGAGCCGGGCGGTGAAGGCCCGGCGCACGTCGTCGGGGACGAAGGGGAGCAGCAGGACGTGCGAGGCCAGCTCCTGGTGTCCGGCCGCGCAGACTCGGCCGGGGCGGGCGGCGGCGACCCGGCGGGCGTGCCGCGCCTCCTCAAGGGCGCCGCGCAGCCCCTCGGCCGAGTGCACGGAGGCGCTGACGCCCAGGGTGAGGCGGCCGTCGCCGTCGAGGCCCGCGCCGAGCGGCCCGCGCACTGATTCGAGGAGTGAATCGGCGAGCAGGCCCGTCTCCGAGCCGTCGTGCTCGGCCGAGACGGCGGGCAGCGGCACCAGCGCGATGGCCTCGCCGCCGGTGTGCGCCACGGCGATGCGGTCGGAGGGCTCGGGCCCCGCCGACAGGGGGTCGACGAGGATCTCCTCCAGGAGCGACTGGGCCACCGGGCCGCCGTCGACCCCGGAGTCCGCCCACTCCACGCGGGCCACCACGACCTGCCAGTGCGGGGCGGCGCCGAGGCCGGGCAGGAGCACCGGGGCCGCGACGCGAAGGCGGGCGGCGATCTCGGCCGGGGCCGCGCCGGTCTGCACCAGTTCGAGGACCTCCTGGGCCAGGCGGCGGCGGACCGTGCGGGCCGCGTCGCGCCGGTCGCGCTCGACGGCGATCAGCTGGGTCACGCCCTGGAGCAGGTCGAGCCGCTCCTCCGGCCAGTCGCCCGCGTCGGCCTCCACGGCGAGCATCCAGTCCGAGAGGACCGTCTCGCGCACGTCGCGCACGTCGCGCGCGGCCCCCGCCGCCCCGCGCGCCTGGCCGTCCACGGACGGCAGGGCCGCTCTGGTCCGAATGGGGAACAGCGAGTACGTCACGCCGTCCACCGCCACCCGGTGCGGCCCGCGCCGCCCGGTGCGGGTGGCGGCCAGGTGCTCCCCGGCGAGGCGGGCGCAGACGGCCCCCGGCAGTGCCGTGCCGTCCGCGCTCGATCCGGCGATGGCGCGCCCGGCGGGGGAGAGGACCCAGGCCCGCAGGTCCAGGTCGGTGCCGAGCAGGTCGAGGACGACGTCGGGGCCGCCGCCGGTGGGGCCCGAGGTCATCAGGCGCCGGTGGCGGTCGACGACGGCCGCCAGGTCGCCCGCGCGCTCGCCGGAGACCTGGCGCACGACGTGCTCGGTGATGGTCGCGAAGGCCACCGATTCGTTGACCGCGAAGAGCGGCAGGCGGTGCCGCGCGCACGCCTCGACGAGGTCCTCGGGGATGGCGCCCATTTCGGCCTCGCCCGCCGCGAGGGCGGCGACCCCGGCGTTGGCGAGGACGCGCACGAAGGGCTCGGTGTCCCCGGCGTCGCGGCGCCAGGCGAGGCCGGTGAGGACCAGCTCGCCGCCCGCCAGATAGCGGCTGGGGTCCCGCAGGTCCGTGGTCATCACACCGCGCACGGTGCGGTCCAGTTCGTCCTCGCCGCCGAGCAGCCGCAGGCCCAGCGCGTCGGTGTCCAGGAGTGCGCGCAGCCGCATGGGGTCGCCGCCGATCTGTCTCGAATGGTGTGTACAAACATGTGCGCTCCGTAGCGCGGGGGCCCGGTGCCCTCGGGAGTCCGGGGATTCCGGGGGGAACCCGCGAGGTTACTGAGGCCCGTTCTTCATACGAATCTACAAGACGCGCGGCTTGGCCAGCCAACTCCTTCATGGTTTCGGTGACTGACCCCATCGGAGCACCGGGCGGTGTACTTGCCCCACTCCGCGTTAACAGCACATGAACGAGCAGTCGAGGGACCAACGGCCCGAGTGGCTTGATCGAAGTCCCTCACAGCGAACGACCCTCGATACGAACAAGAAGAGAGCCTCATGGACTTCCTTCGCCCCGCCAGCTGGGAGGAGGCGCTCGCCGCCAAGGCCGAGCACCCCACGGCTGTGCCGATTGCGGGTGGCACCGACGTGATGGTCGAGATCAACTTCGACCACCGCCGTCCCGAGTACCTGCTCGACCTGAACCGCGTCGCCGAACTGGGCGAGTGGGAGGTGGGCGAGGAGACGGTCCGGCTCGGTGCCTCCGTCCCGTACACCAAGATCATGGAGGAGCTCTGTACGGAGCTGCCCGGTCTCGCGCTCGCCTCGCACACGGTCGCCTCCCCGCAGATCCGCAACCGCGGCGGCGTCGGCGGCAACCTGGGCACCGCCTCCCCGGCCGGTGACGCCCACCCGGCCCTGCTCGCCGCCGACTGCGAGGTCGAGGTGGAGTCTGTGCGGGGCTCCCGCCTGATCCCGATCGACGACTTCTACACCGGCGTGAAGCGCAACGCGCTCGCCGCCGACGAGCTGATCAAGTCCGTCCACATCAGGAAGGCGGACGGGCCCCAGCAGTACTCCAAGGTCGGCACCCGCAACGCCATGGTGATCGCCGTGTGCGCCTTCGGTATCGCGCTGCACCCGGAGACCCGGACCGTGCGGACCGGCATCGGCTCCGCCGCCCCCACCCCGATCCGGGCGAAGGCGGCCGAGGAGTTCCTGAACGCCGCGCTCGAAGAGGGCGGCTTCTGGGACAGCAAGAAGATCATCACCCCCTCGATCGCCAAGCAGTTCGCGGAGCTCGCCTCCGGTGCCGCCAACCCGATCGACGATGTGCGCGGCACGGCGAACTACCGCCGTCACGCCGTCGGCATCATGGCCCGCCGCACGCTCGGCTGGACCTGGGAGTCGTACCGCGGCACGGGCCGCAGCACTGAGGGAGTCGCATAATGCGCGTGAACTTCACGGTCAACGGCCGTCAGCAGGAAGCCGACGACGTCTGGGAGGGCGAGTCCCTCCTGTACGTGCTGCGTGAGCGCATGGGCCTGCCGGGCTCCAAGAACGCCTGCGAGCAGGGCGAGTGCGGTTCCTGCACCGTCCGCCTCGACGGCGTGCCGGTCTGTTCGTGTCTGGTGGCCGCCGGTCAGGTCGAGGGCCGCGAGGTCGTCACCGTCGAGGGCCTCGCCGACTTCGCCAGGCAGCGCGAGGAGCACGGGGGCTGCGCCTCCGGCGCCTGCGGCACCTCGCTCCAGGACGCACAGCAGTGGCGCGCCAAGGGCCAGGACGGCCAGACGGGTGAGGGCGGCGAGCTCTCCCCGATCCAGCAGGCGTTCATCGACGCGGGCGCCGTCCAGTGCGGCTTCTGCACCCCCGGCCTGCTGGTCGCGGCCGACGAGATGCTGGAGAAGAACCCGCAGCCGACCGACGCCGACATCCGCGAGGCGCTGTCCGGCAACCTCTGCCGCTGCACCGGCTACGAGAAGATCCTGGACGCCGTCCGCCTCGCGGCCGCCCGCCAGGACCGTGGACTCCAGGAAGGCGTGGTCTGATCATGGGAACGACCGGAGCCCCCACCAAGATCACCCAGGGTTCGCAGACCAAGGGCGGGATCGGCGAGTCGACGCTGCGCCCCGACGGCACCCTGAAGGTGACCGGCGAGTTCGCCTACTCCTCGGACATGTGGCACGAGGACATGCTCTGGGGCCAGACGCTCCGCAGCACGGTCGCGCACGCCGAGATCGTCTCCATCGACACCGCGGAGGCCCTCGCGATGGACGGCGTCTACGCCGTCCTGACCTACGACGACCTCCCCGCCGCGATGAAGAACTACGGCCTGGAGATCCAGGACACCCCGGTGCTCGCGCACGGCAAGGTACGCCACCACGGCGAGCCGGTCGCCATCGTGGCCGCCGACCACCCGGAGACCGCGCGCCGCGCCGCCGCCAAGATCCGGATCGAGTACAAGGAGCTGCCCCTCATCACCGATGAGGCCTCGGCGACCGCTCCCGACGCCGTACTCGTCCACGAGGGCCGCGACGACCACCACATCGGTCACGTCCCGCACCCCAACATCGTGCACCGCCAGCCGATCATCCGCGGCGACGCCGCCGAGGCCGCCAAGAAGGCTGACGTCATCGTCACCGGCGAGTACACCTTCGGCATGCAGGACCAGGCCTTCCTCGGCCCGGAGTCCGGCCTCGCCGTGCCGTCCGAGGACGGCGGCGTCGAGCTGTACGTGGCCACCCAGTGGCTGCACTCCGACCTCGGCCAGATCGCCCCCGTCCTCGGTCTGCCCGAGGAGAAGGTGCGCATGACGCTCTCCGGCGTCGGCGGTGCCTTCGGCGGCCGCGAGGACATCTCGATGCAGATCCACGCCTGCCTCCTGGCGCTGCGCACCGGCAAGCCGGTCAAGATCGTCTACAACCGGTTCGAGTCCTTCTTCGGCCATGTGCACCGCCACCCGGCGAAGCTCTACTACGAGCACGGCGCCACCAAGGACGGCAAGCTCACGCACATGAAGTGCAAGATCGTCCTGGACGGCGGCGCCTACGCCTCCGCCTCCCCGGCCGTGGTCGGCAACGCCGCCTCGCTGTCGGTCGGCCCGTACGTGATCGACGACGTCGACATCGAGGCCATCGCGCTCTACAGCAACAACCCGCCCTGCGGCGCCATGCGCGGCTTCGGCGCGGTCCAGGCGTGCTTCGCCTACGAGGCGCAGATGGACAAGCTGGCCGCGAAGCTGGGCATGGACCCCGTGGAGCTGCGCCAGCTCAACGCCATGGAGCAGGGCACGATCATGCCGACCGGGCAGCCGGTCGACTCACCGGCCCCGGTCGCCGAGATCCTGCGCCGCGTCAAGGCCCGCCCGCTGCCGCCCGAGCGCCAGTGGGAGTCCAGCGAGGGCGCCGACGTGCGCCAGCTCCCGGGCGGCCTGTCCAACACCACGCACGGCGAAGGCGTCGTCCGCGGGGTGGGCTACGCGGTCGGCATCAAGAACGTCGGCTTCTCCGAGGGCTTCGACGACTACTCCACCGCCAAGGTGCGCATGGAGGTCATCAACGGCGAGCCCGTCGCGACCGTGCACACGGCCATGGCGGAGGTCGGACAGGGCGGTGTCACCGTCCACGCGCAGATCGCGCGGACCGAGCTCGGCGTCACGCAGGTGACCATCCACCCGGCTGACACACAGGTGGGCAGCGCCGGTTCGACGTCGGCCTCGCGCCAGACGTACGTCACCGGCGGCGCCGTCAAGAACTCCTGCGAGCTGGTGCGCGAGAAGGTCCTGGAGATCGGCCGCCGCAAGTTCGGCTCGTACCACCCCGCGTGGGCCACCGCCGAACTGGTCCTGGAGGGCGGCAAGGTCGTCACCGACGGCGGCGAAATCCTCGGCGACCTGGTCGACGTCCTCGAGGGCGAGAGCGTCGAGATCGAGGCCGAGTGGCGGCACCGCCCCACGGTCGCCTTCGACCTGGTCACCGGCCAGGGCAACGGCCACGTCCAGTACTCCTTCGCCGCGCACCGCGCGGTCGTCGAGGTCGACACCGAGCTGGGCCTGGTCAAGGTCATCGAGCTCGCCGTCGCCCAGGACGTCGGCAAGGCGCTCAACCCGCTGTCCGTGGTCGGCCAGATCCAGGGCGGCACCACCCAGGGCCTGGGCGTCGCGGTCATGGAGGAGATCATCGTCGACCCCAAGACCGCGAAGGTCAGGAACCCCTCCTTCACGGACTACCTGATCCCCACCATCCTCGACACCCCGACCATCCCGGTCGACGTGCTCGAACTCGCCGACCCTTGGGGTCGACGATGATCTCCTCCATGACCGCGAAGGTCAGGAACCCCTCCTTCACGGACTACCTGATCCCCACCATCCTCGACACCCCGACCATCCCGGTCGACGTGCTCGAACTCGCCGACCCCCACGCCCCCTACGGGCTGCGCG
>NZ_JASKYR010000879.1:0-3270 GCF_041028215.1 Streptomyces flavofungini | reverse complement strand
TGCACCGAGGGAAAACGACACCGGAAGGGCCCGTCGAAGAGGACGCTTCGACGGAGTCGGCGGCAGAAACGGAGGACCCCCATGGCGGCGGTGGATCTCGCCACCCACCCCGGGCACCTGGCCCGGCGTCTCCAGCAGGCGCACCACCTGCTGTGGAACACGATGGTCTCCGAGGAGATCACCTCACCGCAGTTCGCGGTGCTCAACGCGCTCGTCGCCGAACCCGGCCTCGACCAGCGCACCGTGGGGGAGCGGGTGGGCCTTGACCGTTCCACGATCGCCGAGGTCATCAGCCGTCTGATCCGCCGGAACCTGCTGGACAAGGTCCGTGACCCGCAGGACGGCCGCCGCTGCCTGCTGCGGCTCACCGACGACGGCAGGCGCACGCACGGCAGGCTGACCGTGCGCACGGCCCGGATGAACCAGGTGTTCCTCGGCCCGCTCTCCGCCGATGAGCAGGCCGTCTTCTTCGATCTGCTGCGCCGCGTGGCGGACGCGGCGGAGGGCCTGCGCAACCCCGGGGAACCGCTGGCGAAGGCCTGAACCGCCACCCCGGCCCGGAAAGCCGCGCGGTCGTCGCACGCCCGGGCAAGCGCCTACGCCTTCGCGTACACGACCCAGACCTGCCCCTTGGCGAACGGCAGCGGTGCGCCGTCGGACGTCGTGAACTCGGTGCCGTCGCCGTCCGAGGGGCGCTGCCACCGCGCTTCGTAGGCGCGTCCGTCGCGCAGGACGCGCGCCTTGCCCTCGCCCACCGTCTCGGTGAACGGCGAGACGTTCCCCGAGCGGTCGTGGAAGCTGGACGGCCGTACCTTCACGTACTGCACGACGACGGTCGACGGGCTCAGCTCCTTGCCGCCCGAGGTACGCGCGCGTGTCCCGTCCATCGTCACGCGCCACCGCCCCTCGTACTCCACCCAGTCGAAGGTGAAGCTCGCCGAGGGGAACCGCACCGTCTGCCGGTTCCGCGGAGTCCCGCCGGAGGGTTTGGGGCCGAAGCGGAACCCGGTGCTCTTCAGGGCTTCCGCGCGCGGGGCGGCGTCCAGGGCCTTCGGGCGCAGGAAGAGGTTGTGCGGCGCGGGCCTGCCGCTGCCCCGGTAGTAGGCGTCACCGGGTGCCTTGCCCGGCGGCAGGGCCCGCAGCGGCGCACCCTCGATCAGCGGCAGGAGTCTCGACTGCGCCCCGGAGAAGGCGAGTACGGGACGGTCGAACTGGCGTAGGAGCTCCAGGTCCGTCTCGCGCGCGCTGCGCACCGGGCCGACCACCGGCGGCAGTCTGGTCGCGAAGACCGCCATCAGACGGCTGAGGCCCGCCTCCACCTGCTCGACGTAGATCACGTCGGCGGCGTCGATGCCGGTCTGCGGGCGCGCGGCACCGACATTGTCGATCTTCACGGCGAGTACGGAGCCGCCGCCTCCCTGGGCGCCCGGCGCCGCCCCGCTCCCGTCGGTCTGGATCGTGCAGCCGGCGGCCAGGGCGGCGAGCGCCACCGCCCCGGCCCCTGCCCGTGTCCTCGCCCACCGTTTCATGCGTACGTCTTACCCCATGGGGCGCCGGTCTCAGCCGAGGTCGAGGGCATTGCGCAGGCCGAGCCGGTGGCGGGTGCGGTCGTGGCGCTTGGCCGCCTCGATCGCCGGGGGACGGAACAGCGGTGTCACCGTGCACGGCTTCTGGTCCGAACCTGCCTGCTTGAGCAGGGCGTTGACCGCCTGGCGGGCCGAGGCGTTGGCGCCCTCCATCGTGGCGAGGTCGATGTCCACGGAGACGTAGTCGCCCGCGAGGAAGAGGTTGGGGATCCTCGTCGCCGAGGACGGGCGGTTGTGGAAGGTGCCGACGGGGTGGATCAGGAGTTCGTCCTCGTTGGTGGGGTGCGGGGTGCCGAGGCCGCCGACGCCCGGGTCGAGGAACCACGAATGCAGCTTGCCGTCGCTGAGCACGGTCCTGCCCGTGTCGTTCAGTGCGGCCTTGAGCTGCGCCCAGACCTCCCTGGCGACCTCGTCCCTGGTGCACTGCTTGGCCGTCCTGCCGTAGAGCATCCCGGGCTTGTCCCACTCGGAGATGTCCACGGACAGGCACTCGACCGCGACGCCGTCGCCGTAGTCGGCGGCGAAGTCGCGGTCCGGCCAGTGCCCGGCCTGCGCGATGCCGGTGAGCGACCAGGGCGAGTCGATGCAGTTGAAGTGGCCCTTCACCAGCGGGGGCCGCTCGGTGAGATAGAACTGGATGCCGGTCATCCAGTCCGTCTTGAGCTTGTCGCAGCGCGCCAGTTGCGGGTCCGCCGCCTTCAGCGCGGCGCTCCACGTCCTGCGCGCGTGCTCCACGGGCATGGCCTGGACGTAGTGGTCGGCGGTGACGGTACGCCGTACGCCGCCGGGGTCCTCGATCACGGTCCCGGTGATCCGGCCGCCGCCGTACGCCAGCTCGCGCACCGTCCACCCGATCCTGAACCGGACGCCGAGCGACGTCAGATGGGCCACCCAGGGATCGATCCACGCCTCGTTCGTGGGGGCGTTCAGGAGGCGGTCGGGCGGGCCGTCGGCGCCCTGGCCGAGCCCGTTGAGCACGAAGGCCTCGCCGAGCGTGCCGACGGTGCGGGTGCTCGCCTCCTCCGCCTTGGTCGCGACGATGTTGCGGGTGACACCGATCGCCAGGATGCGCTGGTAGTCCTTGGACATCCGCTCGGCCCGCACGAACTCCCACCAGGGGGTGGCCTCCCAGTCCTCGTCGCGCCGCTCGTCGCAGCTCGTGAGGAAGACCAGGGCGCGGTTCACGAAGTACGCGACCTCGTGGGCGGGCAGGTTGAAGGCCGTGTCGAGCAGGGCGGTCAGGGCGCGCGCCAGGTCGTCCAGGGTGAGCCGTTCGGGCCGGGCGCCCGGCCACGGGATCGGCATGCGGAGGTCCTCGCGCCCGGTGCGCGCGAACATCATCTCGCGGGGCGCGACGAGGTTGTCCCAGACACCGCGCGCGTTGCCGGGGAAGGGGATGCGCCGCATGGTGTCGGGGAGGTTGTGGTAGATCCCCGGGATGAAGCGGAAGCCGTGCTCGCCCGGCAGCGGCTTCCTGCCGCCCTTCGCGCTGTCCGGCACGTCCATGCTGCGGGCCTTGCCGCCGAGCGCCCTGCGTTCGTAGACCGTGACGTCGAAGCCGCGCTCGGCCAGTTCGTGCGCGGCGGTGAGCCCCGCGACGCCGCCGCCCAGCACGGCGACGGCCTGACCGGCCTGACCGGCCTGCCCGGCGCCCTCCCGCGCCGCCACGGGCGCCGGGCAGGCC
>NZ_JASKYR010000878.1:0-2912 GCF_041028215.1 Streptomyces flavofungini | reverse complement strand
GGCGATGGTGGCGTTGGGGAGCGCCGGGGCGGGGAGGCGGTCGCCGGGGTAGCCCTCGACCTCGCCGAACCGGTCGGCGGCGGCTTCCCAGTCCCGCCTGGCCTCGACGATGTCGGCGTGGCTGCGGCCGATGAAGTTCCACCACATGACGATCTCCTCGTCGAACGGCGTCCCCCCGATCAGCACCACCCGCGCGGGCTCGTCCGACTCGTTGGCCAGGGTCAGGGTGGTGTGTCCGGTGCCGAGGTAGCCGAGCTCCGCCGCCCGCAGGGTGGTGCCCGCCATGCGGATCCGCCCCTGGTCGACGAGCAGACCGTGCTCGTACGCGGCGTCCACGGTGAGTGTGAGCGTGGCTCGGGGCTCGACGAGGAGTTCGGCGCCGAGCAGCGGCGAGAACGTCCGGACCGGTGAGACGGACCCCGCGAGCGCGCCGAGGAACACCCTGACCTCGGCGCCGTCCACGCGTACCGGCGTGGGCACGTAGTGCTGGAAGTCGCGTGCGGCGTGCCGGTGTTCGCCGGGCAGCGCCACCCAGAGCTGGACGCCGTGCAGGAGGGTGGTGGCCGGGGTGGAGACCTCGGTGTGGGCGATGCCGTGGCCGCCGGTCATGAGGTTCAGCTCGCCGGGCCGCACGAAAGCGTGGCTGCCGAGGCTGTCCCGGTGCTCGATCTCCCCGCTGAACAGCCAGCTCACGGTCTGGAGACCGGTGTGCGGGTGCGGTGCGACGTCCATGCCGCCGGTGTCGGCGACGTTGTCCGGGCCGTAGTGGTCGACGAAGCACCAGGCACCGATCAGCGTCCGGGCGCGCTGCGGCAGGGTGCGGCGGACCGTCATGGACCGCGGGCCGCCCAGGGGGACGTCGCGTGCGGAGAGGACCTCGGCCGCTGCCTCCGCGTGGTCGGCGTCGTCCGTGGCTCCGCACCGCAGCGCGGCGGGCTCACGCTCGGCGTTGCTCATCTGCTCTCCCCATCTGCTCTCACCCGTTGTACTCCCCCGTGCTGCCTTCGCACGCTTCCAAGATATTTGGACTTTCAACAACTGTGTTCGATCATAGACCTACGCGTCCGGCCGGGCGCAACGGGAGCGAGCGGGCCCGAACGGCCCACGAGGGAGTGCACGTGGAGCGGAACGTCCAGCCGGAGCGGAACGTCCCCCGGGAACGGAACGTCCAGCCGGAGCAGCGGGTCTACGTCGACAAGCAGAGCCCGAAGGCGTACCACGCGATGGTCGAGGCATCGGCCGCCGTCCGGGCGACCGCCGCCGACGCCGGTCTCGACCGCATACTCGTGGAGCTGGTCAACCTCCGCGTCTCCCAGCTCAACGGCTGCGCCTACTGCCTCGACGTGCACACCCGCACCGCCCTGCGCGAGGGCGAGTCCACCCGGCGCCTCGGCGTGCTGGCCGCCTGGCGCGACACCGAGCTCTTCACCGCCAGGGAGCGGGCCGCGCTCGCCCTGGCCGAGGCGACCACGCACCCGGCGGACGCCGCCGCGCAGGAGACCGCGTACGCCGCGGCCCGCGCGGAGTTCACCGACGCCGAGATCTCGGCGGTGATCTGGGTGGCGATCACCATCAACGCCTTCAACCGCGTCTCCATCCTGAGCAAGCATCCGGTGCGGGGCGCGCAGGGGCGGTGAACGAGAGGTGGGTACGGGGGGCGCCGGGGCTGTGCGCCGTGAGGTCAGGGCCGGTGCGCTGACGGTCAATTCGTACCGTCTGATCGCTCCTAGCGTGGCGGACGACGGCCCCGCGGTGCACGACACCACCCGGTGAGACCCACACCTGGGCCTCTGGCGACCACTGGCCATCACCTGGCCGTGACGTGCCGAGGCCTACCGGTCTCCCGGCCCGGGCCACCCACCACCACCTTACGGAGTACTCATGTCCGACGCCGTCGAGCCGCTCGCCCCCGTCCTCGAACCCGCGGCAGCCGCGTTCGCCGAGGCGACCGCCCAGCCGCCCTACCTCTTCGAACTCGCCCCCGCCGACGGCCGCAAGGCGGTCGACGAGGTGCAGTCGGGCGCCATCGCGAAGCCCGAGGTCGACGAGGAGTGGATCACCGTCCCCGGCGGGCCGACGGGCGGCGTGCGCACCCGCGTCGTGCGGCCCGCGGGCGCGGTGGGCCCCCTGCCGGTGATCCTCTACATCCATGGCGCCGGCTGGGTGTTCGGCAACGCCCACACCCACGACCGCCTGGTGCGCGAGCTGGCCGTGGGTGCGGGTGCGGCCGTGGTGTTCCCCGAGTACGACCTCTCCCCCGAGGCGCGCTACCCGGTCGCCATCGAGCAGAACTACACGGTCGCCCGCTGGGTGGTGCGGGAGGGCGCGGCCAAGGGCCTGGACGGTACGCGGCTCGCGGTGGCCGGTGACTCGGTCGGCGGCAACATGACGGCCGCCCTGACGCTGATGGCCAAGCAGCGCGGCGACGTCCCGCTCGTCCAGCAGGTGCTGTTCTACCCGGTCACGGACGCCAACTTCGACACCGGCTCCTACGAGCAGTTCGCCACGGGGTACTTCCTGCGCCGCGACGGCATGCGGTGGTTCTGGGACCAGTACACGACCGATGAGGCCGAGCGCGCCCAGATCACCGCCTCGCCGCTGCGCGCCTCCACCGAGCAGCTCACCGGCCTGCCGCCCGCGCTGGTCATCACCGGCGAGGCCGATGTGCTGCGCGACGAGGGCGAGGCGTACGCCAACAAGCTGCGCGAGGCGGGCGTCGCGGTCACCGCGGTGCGCTTCCAGGGCATCATCCACGACTTCGTGATGCTGAACGCGCTGCGCGGGACGCACGCGGCGGAGGCCGCGATCACGCTGGCGGTGGGCACCCTGCGCGCGGCGCTGCACACGGCCTGACGCCGACACCACCCGCCGCGCGACCGCTAGCCCCCCAAGGAGACCACTCTCATGAACAC
>NZ_JASKYR010000877.1:0-3981 GCF_041028215.1 Streptomyces flavofungini | reverse complement strand
GTATCCGCTGATGGTGTGGCCCGGTCGCCAGTCGGCCGGGCGGGGCACGACCAGCGGGCTGAAGCCGTGGTGCACCGGCCAGTCACGCAGCTCGCGGGCGCGGCGCCGGGCCCGTGAGCGATCGCGGGGCAGGCCGAGCCGGGCCTGGAGGGCGCGTGCCTCTTCGGTGAAGACCAGGTCGAGTGCCGCGACGACCGCACGCCCCGCCAGGCGGTTCCCGGCCCGGCCCAGGGGGCGGGTGCCGATGACGGGCGGCGGAAAGGCGGCCGTGGAGGCCAGGGGCTGCAAGTAGACGCCCCGGCTCGGCAGTCCGAGGCTGTCGGCGATGACGTGCCCCAGCGGCGCGACCGAGCCCGAGAGCAGCAGCACGTCGGAGGTCCGCGCCGTCTCCAGCATTCCGTCGGCCATCTCGCCGACGAGTCCGCGCGCCAGGGCCAGCACCCGCGCCAGCTTGGCGGGCCCGCTCCTGCTGCTCAGGAGCCGTTGACCGTCCTCCGTGCGCAGCAGTGCCTGGGGATCGATGGGCAGCCCGTGGAACGCGAGCCCCGCACGGTCGGCCAGCGCGGCGAACGTCTCGTGCGTCACCAGCGTGACGTCGTGCCCCGCCGCCTGGAGTCCGTGACCGAGGCCGGTGAAGGGGGCGACGTCGCCCCGGGAACCCGCTGTCATCATCGCCACACGCATTGTCGTCACTATGGCAGGGCGGCGCCGCCCGTGCGCGGGCGGACGCGCCGACGCCCCGCCTCCGGGCCGGAGACGGGGCGGCCGACGCTGTGGGTCAGCTCTGCGGAGGCTGGTCCTGGTCGCGCCCGAGCTGATCCCGGAGCTTGTCCTGGGCGGTGTCGACCTGGCTGGAGTACTTGCCCTGAGTCCTGTCGTCGACGAAGTCACCCGCCTTGTCGACGCCCTGGCCGGCCTTGTCCTCGTGGCCCTTGAGCATCTGCTTGAGCTTGTCCATGACTGACATGGCCAACCCGCCTCTCTGTGTCGGCCCCCGCATCCAGGCTCGCAGCGTGCGGCGTGATCCGCATCCGGGGCGCCGGAGGGCGGCCCCGCGAAGAAGGCCTACGCTGCCCGTATGGCCTTGGAGTGGGAGCAAGTGGTCGTCGACGCGGTCGACCCCGTGCGGCTGGGGCGGTGGTGGGTTGAGGCGCTCGGGTGGGTGGTGGTCGACGACTCGGCCGAGGAGTTCGAGATCAGGCCGGAGCCGGACCGGCTCCCCGGCCTCCTCTTCGACCCGGCGCGGGACCACGGATCGGCGAAGAGCCCTCTGCACCTCGACTTCCGCCCGGACGACCGCGACGCCGAAGTCGCCCGCCTCCTCGCCCACGGGGCACGGCACGCGGACATCGGCCAGACCGGCGAAGAGCCCTGGGTGGTCCTCGCCGACCCGGAGGGCCACGTCTTCTGCGTACTGGGCGAACGACGCCCGTCAGCCTGACGCCCGCCCTGGACCGGGCGCCCGGTCCACCTCCCGTCGGGTTCTACGACGCCTCCCGTCGGGTTCTACGACGCCTCCCGTCGGGTTCTACGACGTCTCTTCGTAGGCTATAGTGGATCTTGAGCAGGTCGCCGCAGGACGCGGTGGCCGGTCGCGCGTCGGTGGTCCAAGGAAAGACGCCCCGCTTCCTGCGGGGAAATGCAGGTGCAAGGCCTGCCCGGCGCTCAAATCGAGCCCCACTCCGCAACTGCGGGGTGGGGCTCGCGCGTTGCTCCTGGCCAGGGCCCTGCGGCTCCCGAGTAGGCCCTTCAGGATCCGGCGTCCGCCCTCGCGCACAAGTAGGGCCGCGCCAGCGCGAGTCCCGTGCCGGTCAGGGCGATGCCGAGGTAGACCGGGGCCAGGTGGACGAAGTCGGTGTAGTGGATCGTGCCGTGGACCACCACCGCGGGCAGGAAGCCCGCTGCCGCCGCTGTGGCGAGGCTCCAGAAGACCCAGGACTCACCGCGCCGCCAACCCCACGCGCTGAGCAGGACGATGGCCACGGCGGCGGACATCAGGGCGCCGCCGAATCCGGCGCGGTCATGGGCGAGGAACGGTACGAGGCGGGGGTTCACGGCGTCGAGGGCGTGCGCGTCCGCACCGAGGAACGTCAGGTCCGTCGGCACGAAGACGTCCGTGAGGCCCACCACCGAGATCACCGCCCCGCCGACGAAGAGGCCCGCCCCCGTGACGATGAGCAGCAACTGGCCCACCAGGGCCCGTCGGCGCTCCCGCTCCGGGCCCTCGGGGACCTGGCGCCAGCGCGGCACCGCGTGCGGGCGGCGCCTGACCGCCGCCAGGAACATGGGGAACAGCACGACGGTGGTGGCCGTGTGCAGGGGCTCCACGAAGCCGTTGGCCAGGAAGTAGAAGAGGGTGGGGAAGCCGATCGCCCCTGAGATCAGGTACACCTCGCGCGCCCACGGCCACCCCCGCCGGATGCCGCCGAGGGCGAGGCCCGTGTAGAGGGCGCCAATCGACACCATCGTGCCCGCCATGGTGATCCGGTCGTGCTGGAGGAAGTGCACCAAGTGGTGGTTGACGCTGTGCAGTTGGTGCGGCGTCATGCCCAGGTAGTCGATGTCGTACCAGAGCAGTACGGGACCGAGGGTGATCGCCGCCGCGCCGAGCCCGGCACCCGTCATGCCGAGCCCGACGAGCAGCGCCCAGAACCAGGCGGGCCAGCGGCGGGGCGAGCGGCCGACGTCCCGCAGGACCGGCGCGGGTCCGGTCGGCGTCGCCGCCTCGACGACCCTGGCGAACCAGCCGGGCCCGGCGGAGACCAGCACGGCGGGGCGGGCGAGTACGACGGTGCCCGGGTCGTCCAGTGCCGTGGCCGCGGCGGCGACCGAGGCGTCGGACACCCGGACCACGCCCGGATCGCCGCTCCGCGTGAAGCCGTCGACGTGCGGGGCGAGGGCTTCTTCGAGCGACGGGTCGCAGTCGCGGACCAGCAGGGGTATCGAGCGGCCCGCGGCCGCCTCGCGCAGGGTCGCCACGTCCGCCGCCGTCACCGGTCCCACCTCGACGGCGCCCGCCCCCAGCGGAGGCATGGCGCGCACCGTCGCGTGGGCGAGTGCGGGCGGCACGGATATGCCGAGGCGTACGGTCACGGGCACCCCGGCGAGCTCGCCCGCGAGCCGTCGGGGCGGATGCCGGTGGCCGAAGCCCCGGGCGATCAGCCGCGCCCCCGCCGGGCGGGCGCCGATCGAGGCGAGCAGCCGCAGCGCGGCGAGCTGTGAGCGGCGTCGGCCGAGCACGGCGGCGGCCGCCCCGCGCATCGGGTGATACGTCCAGTCCGGCATCAGTTCCCCCCGGCTCCCGGCGCGGTCCAGCCGAGCACGGGCGCCATGGAACGCACGGTCGCCCGCGCCGGGGCCAGCCGGGCGGCCACGTCGCGGGCGAGCACGGCGGGCCCCCACGCCAACTGGCCGATCCTGCCGAGGCGGGCCGAGCGCCGGGTGACCATCTGGGTGCGGTGACGGCGCTGCCGGTCGTACGAGCGGAGTGCGGCGGGCACGTCGGAGGTGCCGTCGAGGCAGTGGGCCAGGGTGACCGCGTCTTCCAGGGCCTGGCACGCGCCTTGGCCGAGATTCGGGGTCATGGCGTGCGCGGCGTCGCCGAGCAGCGCTGCCCTGCCGCGTACGAAGGTGTGCAGCGGCGGCAGTTCGTACAGGTCGTGCCGGAGCACCGCGTCCTCGGGGACGGCGGCGAGCAGCGCGGGGATCGGGGCGGGCCAGGACCCGAAGCGGCGCAGCAGTTCGGAGTGCTCGCGGGAGCCGAAGGCGGTTCCCGGCGGCAGGGTCGCGGTCGCGAAGCAGTACATCCTGCCGTCCGGCAGCGCCGTGTAGCCGAACCTCTCCCCGCGCCCCCAGGTCGCCGCGCCTTCGGCGGGCGGCTGCGCGAGGGGTTCGGTGACCATGCGCCAGGCGGTGTAGCCGACATAGCGGGGCTCCGGCGCGTCCGGCCAGAGCGCGCCGCGCACCGCGCTGCGCAGTCCG
>NZ_JASKYR010000876.1:0-3557 GCF_041028215.1 Streptomyces flavofungini | reverse complement strand
CGGCGGCGGGTGCGTCGGGGGAGGTCGCGCCGGACATCGGACTGTGCGACGGGCTGGACAACAGAGGAGTCTCCTTGAGGAATAAGGCGAACAGCGTGCCGAGCACGAGCACCGGCACGAGGTAGAGGAAGATGCGCGGCATCGCGTCGGCGTAGGCCTGGATGTAGCCCTCGCGCAGCGGCGCGGGCAGCGCGTGGACCAGCTGCGGGGTGAGCGACTCGGCGTCGGGCAGGCCCGGTCCGGGGCCCGCCGGGATGCGGTCGCTCAGGGCGTCGGCCAGCCGGTCGGCGAAGAGGGTGCCGAAGATCGCGGCGCCCACGCTGCCGCCGATCTGCCGGAAGTAGTTGTTCGCGCTGGTGGCGGTGCCCAGGTCGGTGGGGCGCACGGCGTTCTGCACGGCGAGGATGAGGACCGGCATGACCAGGCCGATGCCCGCGCCGAGGACCGCCATCCAGATGCTGTACTGCACCCGGGAGGTGTCGGCCTGAAGGCGCGAGAGCAGCCACATGCCCACGACCGAGAGGGCACCGCCGAGGACCGGGTAGATCTTGTATCGGCCCGTGTGGCTGATGAGCTGTCCGGAGACGATCGAGGCGCCGACGATGCCGCCCATCATCGGCAGCATCAGCAGGCCCGACTCGGTGGCGCTGGCGCCGTCGACCATCTGGAGGAAGGTCGGCAGATAGCTGGCCGCCCCGAAGAGGGCGACGCCCACGATCATGCCGACGAGGCCGGTGATGTTGAAGACCGGGTCACGGAAGAGCCGGAGCGGAATGATCGGTTCTGCGGCGAACCGCTCGGCGACGAGGAAGAGCAGGCTGCTGGCCACCGCTCCGGCGGCGAGCCCGACGATGACCCGGTCGCCCCACTCGTACTCGGTGCCGCCCCAGCTGGTGAGGAGCACCAGGCAGGTCGAGGCGGCGGCGAGCAGCAGCGCGCCGAGCACGTCGAGGCGGGCCTTGCCGGTGGGCTTGGGAAGCTTCAGGACGAGGCTGACGACGACCAGCGTGACCAGGCCGAAGGGCACGTTGAAGTAGAAGCACCAGCGCCAGGAGGCGTGGTCGGTGAAGAAGCCGCCGAGCAGCGGACCCGCGACCGACGCGAGGCCGAACGCGGCGCCGATCAGGCCCATGTACCGGCCGCGCTGCCGGGGCGGCACGATGTCCGCGATGATCGCCTGGACGCCGATCATGAGGCCGCCCGCGCCGACGCCCTGGATCGCGCGGAAGGCGATGAGCTGGTCCATGGTGCGCGACCACCCGGCGAGCGCCGAGCCGACGACGAAGATGACGATCGCGAACTGGAAGACGCCCTTGCGGCCGAAGAGGTCGCCGAGCTTGCCGTAGATGGGCAGGCCGATGGTGGAGGTCAGCAGATAGGCGGTGATGGCCCAGGACATCTTGTCCAGGCCGTGCAGCTCTCCGACGATCTTGGGGAGCGCGGTGGCGACGATCATCTGCTCCAGGGCGGCGAGCAGCAGGGCGAGCATCAGCCCCACGAAGACCATTCGTACCCGGCCGGGGCTGAGCCCGTGCGCCGCCGGACCGGGCGGCGGGGGCGGCGCCTGCCCCGCCCCCGCTCCCCCGGGCCTCAGCTCCACCGTCTCCACGGCCGCCGTGCCGCTCCGCCCGGCGCCCTTCACCAGCGTCGTCCCGCCCACGTACTGCTCCCCTCGTCGCGCCTGCGCCGCCCTTTTCTCGCATTACGCGACAACTGGGAGCAAGCGCGACGAGTCGGCGCCGCGGCGGCCGTGCGGGCGTTAGCGCCGGTAGGAGCCCTACGGCGTACAACGCGACCGAACGGAGAACCACTCGAAACGGTGAGCGTGCGAATAACCCCTCGGGGCCTTCAGATCAGGCGGCGGACGGCTTCTCCACCTCGCGGGCGAGGTTGTCGAGCACCGCGCCGTAGATCCGGCCGAGGCCCTTGGGCGCGAAGGTCTTCTCGAAGAAGCCGCCGATGCCGCCCGCGCCGTTCCAGACCGTGGTGACGACCACGCGGGACCTGCCCTCGCCCGCCGGGGTCACGGTCCAGGTGGTGACCATGGAGGAGTTGCGGTCCTTCTCGACCAGTTCGCCGTCGGTGGGCTCGCTGACCTCCAGGAGGCAGTCGCGGATGCGCTTGCTGGTGGCCTGGAGCTTCCAGTGCACGAGGGTGCCCTCGCCGTCGCCGCCCTCGCGCACCTCGTACTCGCTGAAGTGCTCCGAAAGGAGCTTCGGACGGGTGCCGTTGTAGTCGGCGACGGCGTCGAAGACCTCATCCGGCTTCGCCGCGACGACCCGCTCCGTGACAGCTTCGACCTGCGCCATTGCACTTCCTCCAGCTTGGATTCTCGGGGAGTTCACGGAAAGCCAACCACCCTGCGCGCCGGGCCCCCAAATCGGGGCCCGCTCAGCCCGGCAGCCAGCGCAGGCCCGCCCAGAGCGCGAGCGTGGACAGGGCGAGCGCCGCGGGCGTGGTGAGCAGCCCGAGCCGGGTGAACTCGCCGATGCGTACGCGGTGTTCGTGCTGGTGGGCGATGCGGCGCCAGAGGAGGGTGGCGAGGGACCCGGCGTAGGTGAGGTTGGGCCCGATGTTCACGCCGAGCAGGACGGCGAGGACCGCGCCGGGGCCCGAAGGGGTGGCGAGCGGGACCAGGGCGAGGACGGCGGGCAGGTTGTTGATCAGGTTGGCGAGGAGCGCGGCGACGGCCGCGGTGCCGAGCAGCGCGGGCAGCGAGGAGCCGTCGGGCAGGACGTGGCCGAGGGCGTCGCCGAGACCATTGTCGACGACGGCCCTGACGACGACGCCGAGGGCGAGGACGAAGGCGAGGAAGGGCAGCGAGGCCGACCGCAGGATCGCGGCCGGGGTGGTGTGCCGCCGCGCGAGCGCCCGTACGGCGAGCACCGCGGCGCCGGCCGCCGCCGACCAGGCGGGGTCGACGCCGACGGTGGAGGCGAGGGCGAACCCGGCGAGCGTGGCGACGACGGTGACCAGCGCGAAGAGCGGCATCTCGGGCGGCTCCCCGGTGTCTTCGCCGCGCACCGGGGCGTCGAGGTCGGCGGCGAAGAACCGCCGGAAGACGGCGTACTCCACGGCGATGGCGACCAGCCACGGCAGCGTCATGAGCAGCGCGAAGCGCGTGAAGCTCAGGCCGGTCGCGGCGAAGGCGAGCAGGTTGGTGAGGTTGGAGACGGGCAGCAGCAGCGAGGCCGTGTTCGAGAGGTGGGCGCTGGCGTAGACGTGCGGTCGGGGCCGGGCGCCCATGCGCGCGGCGGTCGCGAAGACGACCGGGGTGAGCAGCACCACGGTGGCGTCCAGGCTGAGCGCGGCGGTGATCACCGAGGCGAGCCCGAAGACGGCGGCGAGCAGCGTACGCGGGCGGCCCGCGGMGCGGCGCGCCATCCAGGTGCCGCAGGCGTGGAAGCCCGGTACGGCGAAGACGGCCTCCGAACGTCCGAAGGGGCGCACGACCGCACAGACCAGCACCACCACCAGGGCGGCGACGGACAGGGACTCGACGAACATGCTGCGCATCATCCCTGGTCCGCGGGGAGGCGGCGCGGGCGGGCCAGGGG
>NZ_JASKYR010000875.1:0-2495 GCF_041028215.1 Streptomyces flavofungini | reverse complement strand
CGACAACCCGCCACCCCGACGCCCTCAAGCTGTGGACGACCCTGCAAGTGCTGGGCACCGACGGCGTGGGCGAGCTCTTCGACGAGGCCTGCGCGCGGGCGACGGCGGCCTGGCGGCTGCTCGTCGCCGACCCGCGCTTCGACGTCGCGGCCGAACCGCGCCTGTCCACCGTCGTCTTCCGCTACATCCCCGCGTGGATCTGCGCGCCGTCCGCGATCGACCGGGCCAACCGGTACGCGGGCAAGGCGCTCTCCGCGGCCGGGGACGCGACCGTGGCGGGCACCACCGCGGGCGGACGTCAGTACCTCAGGCTCAGCCTGCTCGACCCCGAGCCCCACACCGCCGACGTAACGGCCGTCCTCGACCGGCTCGCCGGTCACGCCGAGCAGTACCTGGGAGAGCGCCTTGTCCGCGCCAGTTGAGATCCGCGCCGACTTCACCGTGCGCCTGCTCGACCCCCTCACCGAGGCGGAGCTCGTGCACGGCTGGGTGACCCACCCCGAGGCGGCTTTCTGGCTGATGCGGCACGCCACGCTCACCGACACCGAGCGCGAGTACATGGCGATCGCCGCCTCGGCGCACCGGGACGCCTACCTCGGCCTGCACAGGGGCGCGCCCGCGTTCCTGATGGAGCGGTACGACCCCGCGTACGTGGACCTCGTGGGCCTCTACGAACCCCTGCCCGGCGACGTGGGCATGCGGCTGCTCACCGCACCCGGTCTCGACCGCCTCCCCGGCTTCACGCCCGGCGCGCTCACCGCCTCGCTGCGCGCGCTGTTCGCCGACCCGGCCACGGAGCGGGTCGTCGTCGAGCCCGACCTCCACGACACGGCGGCGCACGCCCGCAACGAGGCCCTCGGCTTCCGCGCCGAGGCCATCGTCCAGAAGCCGGAGAAGGAGGCCCTGCTCAGCTTCTGCACCCGAGCGCGCTTCGCCAGCGCCGCGCCCTGAACCGGGGGGCGCCCTGAACCGGCGGGCGCCCCGGAGACGGTCCTCCGGGGCGCCCGTCAGCCTCACCCCGCGGGCCAGGGCACCTGCGGCGACGCGTAGTAGCCGATGCCCAGCGCGTCCCAGCGGGGAGCCTGCGCGGCGAGACGCGTCCTGTAGGCGTCCCAGTCGTGCGTGGCCGCGGGCGACCAGCCGAGCTCGGCGATCCCGGGCAGCCTCGGGAACGCCATGTGGTCCAGGTGCGCGGAGGTCGAGAGCGTCTCCGTCCACAGCGGCGCCTCGACACCGATGACCGCGTCCGACGGCGCGCCCTGGAGGTAGCCGCCCGGGTCCCAGTCGTAGGAGCGCCGCACCTCGACGTAGCCCGCCCAGGAGAGGCCGAGCGGGGTGTCCTTGGTGTACTTGTGGTCGAGGTAGGCGCGGTCGGCCGGTGAGAGGAGCAGCTTGGTGCCGTTCTTCGCGGCGTTCACGACCTGCTCGCGCTCGGCGGCGCCGGTCCTGTCGTAACCCCAGTACTGGGCGACGGCCCCCTTCGCGGGCGTGGCACCGGTGAGCTGGTGCCAGCCCATCACCTTCTTGCCGTACTTGGCGACCACCGGCTGCACCTTCTCCATGAAGGCGACGAAGTCCTCGTGGCTGGTGGAGTGCGCCTCGTCGCCGCCGATGTGGAGGTACTCACCGGGTGTCATCGCGGCCAGCTCCCGGATGACGTCGTCCACGAAGTCGTAGGTGACGTCCTTCTTCACGCACAGCGAGCTGAAGCCGACCGCCGTGCCGGTGTAGAGCGGCGGGGCCACTCCGTCGCAGTTCAGCTCGGCGTACGAGGCGAGCGCGGCGTTGGTGTGCCCCGGCATGTCTATCTCGGGCACGACCTCCATGTACCGCGAGGCGGCGTAGGCCACGATCTCCTTGTACTGGGCCTTCGTGTAGAAGCCGCCAGGACCGCCGCCGACCTGCGTGGAGCCGCCGTAGGAGGCGAGGCGGGGCCAGGAGTCGACGGCGATGCGCCAGCCCTGGTCGTCGCTGAGGTGCAGGTGCAGCTTGTTCATCTTGTACAGCGACGCCTGGTCGATGTAGCGCTTGACCTGGCCGACGGTGAAGAAGTGCCGTGAGACGTCGAGCATCGTGGAGCGGTAGCCGTAGCGCGGCACGTCCTTGATGGTGCCGCCCGCCACCTGCCAGGGACCGCTCTGCCTGGTCTTCTTCTCGACGGCGGCGGGCAGTTGCTGCCGGACGGTCTGCACGCCGTGGAAGAGACCGGCGCCGGTGCGCGAGGTGATGGTGAGGGAGCCGCGCGCGGAGACGACCCGGTAGCCCTCCTCGCCGAGTGCCCTGTCCGCGGGATCGGCGCTGATCCGCAGCCGGATGCCGTCGCGGCCGCCGCCGCCGGTGACGGGCAGCTTGTAGCCGGTGGAGGGCCGCAGCACCTTGGCGAGGTACTCCCCGACGCGGCGCCCCTCCGCACCGCCGACGACGCTGATGCGCGTCCTGGCGGTGATCTCGTACCCGGCGCCGCCCGCCTCGGCGCTCGCGGGGACGGGCACCAC
>NZ_JASKYR010000874.1:0-3088 GCF_041028215.1 Streptomyces flavofungini | reverse complement strand
GTCCGGGGCGGGGCTGTTTTCGGACATTCGCGCTACGACCTGCGGCGTGCCGCCTGTCGGCCGGACGCAGGCCCTATGCTTCTACGCGCTTGTAGAGGGCTACTCGCACGTGGAGAACGTGAGGGCCGCCGTCGGTGTTCCCGGGCTCCCCACATTTCTGGGGCCCGGTGGCACACGGCCCCCCGCACCACGGAAAGCACACGCACATAAGGGGTGGACGCCACCATGGTGTTCAAACGACTGCTCGGCTCGCTCGGCGTGGGCGGACCCACCGTCGACACCGTTCTCGACCCGGGTGCCGCCGTGCCCGGCGGCACACTGTCCGGGCAGGTCCATCTCAAGGGCGGCAGCACCGACCACACCATCGAGCACATCTCGCTCGAACTGGTCGCGCGGGTGGAGGCCGAGCACGCGGACGGCGAGAGCGAGGGCGTCGTCGCCTTCGACCGCTTCACCGTCGGCGGCGGCTTCCGCCTCGCCGAGGGCGAGGAGCGCAGCGTGCCCTTCGCCGTGACGCTGCCCTGGGAGACGCCGATCACCGAGCTGTACGGCCAGGGCCTCGGCATCGTGCTCGGCGTGCGCACCGAGTTGTCGGTGGCGGGCGCGAAGGACAAGGGCGACCTCGACCCGCTCGCGGTGCGCCCGCTGCCGGTCCAGGAGGCGATCCTGGAGGCCTTCGGGCAGACCGGCTTCGGGTTCAAGTCGGCCGACCTGGAGTACGGCCGCATCGGCGGCACCGGCCAGCAGCTCCCGTTCTACCAGGAGATCGAGCTGACCCCCTCCCCGCGGTACGCGCACGCCGTCAACGAGATCGAGGTGTCCTTCCTCGCCCACCCGGGCGGCATGGAGGTCGTCCTGGAGGCGGACAAGCGCGGCGGCTTCTTCTCCGAGGGCCACGACGCGGTCACCCGCTTCACCGTCGGCCACGACGGCGTCGCGCACCAGGACTGGAACGCCCTGGTCGACGGCTGGGTGGCACATCTGGCCGAGCACCGCGCCTCGTACGGCGCGCAGGCCTCGTACGCGCACGGTGACCCGTACGCGCACGGCGGTCCCTACGGCTCCGGTCACGGCCACGGCGATCACCACGACGGCCACGGGGGCGGGCACCGTTCGGGTCCCGGCATGGGCACCGTGGTGGCGGCGGGCGCCGCCGGGCTCGCGGTCGGCGTCGTCGGCGGCATGGTCGCGGCCGAAGTCGTCGACGAGGTGGGTGATTTCTTCGAGGGGGACGACGAGGAGGGCGAGGAGGACTAGGGCCTTTCGGTTGGTCGGGTGGGCGGCGGCGCGGTGTCTCAGCGGACGCCCTTGAAGTCCTCTCCGACGACCAGGGTCACCGCGTCGGCCGTCGCCTCGGCGTCCGGTTCGGCGCGGACCCCCGGCAGGCGTGAGGCGAGCGCCCCGGCCTGCCGGTCCTGGCCCTCGGGGTAGGTGACCGAGGTGGCGGCGGTGGTGTCCGGGGCGTTGCCCGTGCCGACGACGGTGTAGCCCTCGGCGCGCAGTTCGTCCGCCACCGTCGCCGCCCGTCCCGTGGTCCCCGAGCCGTTGAGCACCCGGACCCGGACCTTCGACGCGTACACCGGGTTCCTGGAGGCCGCCGACAGCGCCTTCCTGTCCACCTCCTTGTCCCGTGCCAGGTCGGCGAAGAGGTCGGCGGCCTGCGGGAACTGCCACACCACGTTGGCCCGGTCGGTGGGGACGTCGGCCTCCCTCGGGTAGTTCGGCACGGTGAGGAACGACAGCCGGTCCTCCGGCACGCCCTTCACCTCGGAGGCGAGACCGTACAGCGGCTTGATGCCCGCCAGCTCCTCGTCCGTCGTCAGTGACTCGGTGGCCGAGCTGAGGAATCCGTACAGCGACTTGGGGCTGGTGAGCCTGGACTTGGCCTTCGCGGCCAGCGCCTCCATGAACTCCTGCTGACGGCCGATGCGGCCGATGTCGGAGCCGTCCCCGACGCTGTAGCGGGTGCGGACGTAGCCGAGGGCCTTCTCGCCCTTCACCGTCTGGCAGCCCGCCGCCATGTCGAGGTGGGCCTTCTTGTCGTGGATCGCTTCCTTCGGGCAGACCTCGATGCCGCCCAGCGCGTCGACCATGCCCTTGAAGCCCTGGAAGTCCACGGACATGAAGTGGTCGATGCGCAGTCCGGTGGTCGCCTCGACGGTCCGGATGGTGCAGGCCGCCGCTCCGGCCACCTCACCGTTCGTGCCGCCGATCGCGAATGCTTCGTTGATCTTGAAGTGGTGCGGTGCCGACTTGCTGCCGTCCCCCTTGTCGCAGGCGGGTATCTCCACCCGGGAGTCACGCGGGAAGGAGACCACCGAGGCCCACTCGCGGTCCGCCGCGACGTGCACCACCATCAGGGTGTCCGACTGCATCGTCGTCAGGCCCTTGCCGTAACCGGCGTTGGCGCCGTCACGGCTGTCCGACCCCACGACCAGGATGTTCTTCGACCCGGGGCTGAGGTTGGCGGGGCGGTCGCCGCCCAGTTTGTCGTCCACCCGCGCGCCGTGGATGTTGCCGTCCAGGTCCGTGTAGACCCATGCGCCGACCCCGGCGACCCCGAGGATCAGGGCCGCGAAGGCGCCCGCGCTCCACAGCAGGGCCCTGCCCCGCCTGCTCGCCCTGACCGGTCCGTCGCCCGGCCGCCCGCGCCGCCGTCTTCCTTTGCCACTCACCGGCGCTCGCTCCTCCGCCCGCAGGGTCGTCCTTGAATGCGGGAACTCTACACGTCTGTAGAAGTTGAAATACGGGTGGCCGATTCGGCTCAGCGGCCCAGGACTTGGTCGCCCGCACCGGCTCTACAGTGCTGTAGATTCATCGCGGGTTCACGGGTTCACGGGTTCACGACGGGCCCCTGCCTCGCCCGTGGCCGCAGCACACTCCGCCATGTCCGCGCCGTCACGGCCGGGCCGACAAGCGATAGGACCGCAGTGTTCGGACTCAGCGAGATCGCGATCATCCTCATCGTCGTCGTCTTCGTCCTCGGCGCCAAGAAGCTTCCCGAGCTGGCGCGTTCGGCGGGCAAGTCGGCGCGCATCCTCAAGGCCGAGGCCAAGGCGATGCGGCGGGAGAAGGAGCGGGAGGCGGC
>NZ_JASKYR010000873.1:0-3182 GCF_041028215.1 Streptomyces flavofungini | reverse complement strand
ACCCGGACCACCCCGCCGTGCCGCGCGGCCTCGCCGCCGCCAAGGACCTGGTGCACGCCCTGTCCGGGACCGGGGCCCGGGTGTGGGCGCTGACCCGTGCTGCCGTCTCCGCCGACAGCCGCGACGCGGTGGCCTCGCCGGTCCAGGCCGAGACCTGGGGCTTCGGCCGTGCCGTCGCCCTCGAACTGCCCGACGTCTGGGGCGGACTCGCCGACCTGCCCGCCGAGCCCGACGCCCGGACCCTCGCCCGGCTCGCCGCGCTCCTCGGCGGCGACGAGGACCAGATCGCCGTACGCTCCTCCGGCACGTACGCCCGACGCCTGGCCCGCATGCCGCTCCCCGAGCCGTCCCCGGCCACCGGGGCCTCGACGGCCGACGACACGACGGCGGAAGACATAACGACCGACGACACGGCAGCAGTGGCCCCCTCGGCCCCGAGCGCCGAGGACGACGGGATCGGCGGCTGGGGCGACCACGACACCGTCCTGATCACCGGTGGCACCGGCGCGCTCGGCGCCCACGTCGCCCGCTCGCTGGCCGCCGACGGCGCCCGCCACCTCGTCCTCACCAGCCGTCGCGGCCCGGACGCCCCCGGCGTGTCCGAGCTCGTGGCGGAGCTGACCGGCCTGGGCGCCCGGGTCACCGTCGCCGACTGCGACGTGGCCGACCGCGACCAGCTCGCCGACCTCCTGGACACCCTCCCCGCCGAACTGCCGCTCACCGGCGTCGTCCACGCCGCCGGTGTCCTCGACGACGGAGTCCTCGACGCCCTCACCCTTGACCGCTTCGACGCCGTCCTGCGCCCGAAGACCCTCGGCACCGCCCACCTGCACGAACTGACCCGCGACCACCCGCTCGGCCTGTTCGTGCTGTTCTCCTCGATCGTCGGCGTCCTCGGCAACGCCGGACAGGCCAACTACGCCGCCGCCAACGCCTACCTGGACGCCGTCGCCGAGCAGCGGCGCGCCGCGGGCCTGCCCGTCACCTCCGTGGCCTGGGGCCCGTGGGCCGACGCGGGCATGGCCACCGCCGATGTGCTCGCCGACCGGATGAGCCACGACGGCCTGGCCCCCATGGCCCCCGAGACGGCCGTCGCCGCGCTGCGCGCCGCCGTCGCCGAGGGCGCCCCGCACACCACCGTCGTCGACGTCGACTGGCGCTCGTACGCCCCCGTGATGACGGCGGCCCGGCCCAGCCCGCTCGTCGGCGACCTGCCGGAGGTCCGCGGCGCCCTGGAGGCGGCCGCCGCCGCGGCGCCCGACACCCACGCCCTGCGCGACAAGCTCCGCGCCCTCACGCCCGCCGAGCAGGACCGCGCGCTCACCGACCTGGTCAGGGCCGAGGTCGCCACCGCCCTGCGCTACTCCTCGCCGGACGCGGTCGACGTCAACCGCGCCTTCAAGGACCTGGGCTTCGACTCGCTGACGGCCGTGGAGGTCCGCAACCGGATCACCACCGCCACCGACGTCAAGCTCCCCACGACCCTCCTCTTCGACTACCCCAACACCACCGCCGTCGCCGCCCACCTGCGGACCCTGCTGCTCGGCGACGACCGCGCCACCGCCGCACCCGTCGTCGTCTCCGCGGGTGTCACCGACGAGCCGATGGCCGTCGTCGCGATGGCCTGCCGCTTCCCCGGCGGGGTCACCACTCCCGAGGAGCTGTGGGACCTCATGGCGGCCGAGCTGGACGTCGTGTCCACCCCGCCCGAGGACCGCGGCTGGGACCTGGACGCGATGTACGACCCGGACCCCGACCGGCAGGGCACCACGTACAGCCGCGAGGGCGGCTTCATCCAGGACGTCGCCGGATTCGACCCGGCGTTCTTCGGGATCTCCCCGCGCGAGGCCCTGGCGATGGACCCGCAGCAGCGGCTGCTCCTTGAGACCTCCTGGGAGACCTTCGAGCGCGCCGGGATCGACCCGGACACCCTGCGCAACAGCGCCACCGGCGTCTTCGTCGGCAGCATCACCACCGACTACCAGGTCAGGCTCGGCGGCGCCGCCGCCCAGGAGCAGCTCGCCGGTCACCTGATGACCGGCAACGCCTCCAGCATCGCCTCGGGACGCCTCTCCTACACGTACGGCTTCGAGGGCCCCGCCGTCACCATGGACACCGGCTGCTCCTCCTCCATGGTGGCCCTGCATCTCGCGCTCCAGTCGCTGCGCACCGGCGAGTGCACCATGGCCCTGGCCGGTGGCGTCACCGTCATGTCCACCCCCGAGCCGTACGTGGAGTTCTCGCGGCAGCGCGGGCTGGCCGCCGACGGCCGCTGCAAGGCGTTCGCCGAGGGCGCCGACGGCATGGGCTTCGCCGAGGGCGTCGGCCTCGTCCTGCTCGAACGGCTCTCCGACGCCCGCCGCAACGGCCACCCCGTCCTCGCGGTGGTCCGCGGCTCCGCCCTCAACCAGGACGGCGCCTCCAACGGCCTGACCGCCCCCAACGGGCCCTCCCAGCAGCGCGTCATCCGCCAGGCCCTCGCCAACGCGGGTCTCGCGCCCGGTGAGGTCGACGTCGTCGAGGCACACGGCACCGGAACACCGCTCGGCGACCCCATCGAGGCGCAGGCCATCCTCGCCACCTACGGCCAGGACCGCGACCCCGGGCAGCCGCTGCTCCTCGGCTCGCTGAAGTCGAACATCGGCCACACCCAGGCCGCTGCCGGTGTCGCGGGCATGATGAAGATGATCCTGGCGATGCGGCACGGCGTCCTGCCCAAGTCCCTGCACATCACCAATCCGACTCCGGTGGTCGACTGGTCCAGCGGCACCGTCCGCCTCGTGACCGAGGCCACCCCGTGGCCGGAGACCGGCCACCCGCGACGCGCGGGAGTCTCCTCCTTCGGCATCAGCGGCACCAACGGTCACCTCATCCTGGAGCAGGCACCCGCCGAGGAAGCACAGGAGGACATCCCCGAGGCGCTGCCCGCCGGTCAGGACGAGGGTGTGTGGTGGCCGTGGCTGGTGTCGGGCAAGTCACAGGCCGCGCTGGTGGATCAGGCGGCGCGGCTCGCCGCGGCGGTCCGTACGTCCGACGCACGCGTGCTGGATGTGGCGTATTCGCTGGCGACGTCGCGGGTGGCGATGGATCACCGTGCGGTGGTGGTGGGCCGGGACGCCGATGAGTTCCTGTCCGGGCTGGACGCGTTGGCGGCCGGTGAGCCGTCCGCTCGGGTGGTGGAG
>NZ_JASKYR010000872.1:0-2726 GCF_041028215.1 Streptomyces flavofungini | reverse complement strand
CCCGCTGGGCCACCCACGGCGCCCCCTCCGACGAGAACGCCCACCCCCACCTGGACGCCGACGAGAAGGTCGCCGTCGTCCACAACGGCATCATCGACAACGCCTCCGAGCTGCGCGCCAAGCTCACCGCCGACGGCGTCGAGTTCCTCTCCGAGACCGACACCGAGGTCCTCACCCACCTGATCGCCCGCTCCCAGGCGGACACCCTGGAGGAGAAGGTCCGCGAGGCCCTGCGGCACATCGAGGGCACGTACGGCATCGCCGTCCTGCACGCCGATTTCAACGACCGCATCGTCGTCGCCCGTAACGGCTCCCCGGTCGTCCTCGGCATCGGCGAGAAGGAGATGTTCGTCGCCTCGGACGTCGCCGCGCTCGTCTCCCACACCCGCCAGGTCGTCACCCTCGACGACGGCGAGATGGCCACCATCAAGGCCGACGACTACCGCACGTACACCACCGAGGGCTCGCGCACCACCGCCTCGCCGACCACCGTGGAGTGGGAGGCCGAGTCGTACGACATGGGCGGCCACGACACATACATGCACAAGGAGATCTGCGAGCAGCCCGACGCGGTGGACCGCGTGCTGCGTGGCCGCATCGACGACCGCTTCTCCACCGTGCACCTCGGCGGCCTCAACCTCGACGCGCACGACGCCCGCAAGGTGCGCCGCGTCAAGATCCTCGGCTGCGGCACCTCGTACCACGCGGGCATGATCGGCGCCCAGATGATCGAGGAGCTGGCCCGCATCCCCGCCGACGCGGAGCCCGCCTCCGAGTTCCGCTACCGCAACGCGGTCGTCGACCCCGACACGCTCTACGTCGCCGTCTCCCAGTCCGGCGAGACCTACGACGTGCTCGCCGCCGTCCAGGAGCTCAAGCGCAAGGGCGCCCGCGTCCTCGGCGTGGTGAACGTCGTCGGCTCCGCCATCGCGCGCGAGGCGGACGCGGGCGTGTACGTGCACGCGGGCCCCGAGGTCTGCGTGGTCTCCACCAAGTGCTTCACCAACACGACCGTCGCCTTCGCCCTGCTCGCCCTGCACCTGGGCCGCATCCGCGACCTCTCGGCCGCCGACGGCAAGCGGATCATCGAGGGCCTGCGGAAGCTGCCCGGACAGATCTCGGAGATCCTCAAGCGCGAGGACGAGATCAAGAAGATCGCCAAGAGCTACGCCGAGGCCCGCTCGATGCTCTTCATCGGGCGCGTGCGCGGCTACCCCGTCGCCCGCGAGGCCTCCCTCAAGCTCAAGGAGGTCTCCTACATCCACGCCGAGGCCTACCCCGCGTCCGAGCTGAAGCACGGCCCGCTCGCGCTCATCGAGCCCGCGCTGCCCACCGTCGCGATCGTCCCCGACGACGACCTCCTGGAGAAGAACCGCGCCGCCCTTGAGGAGATCAAGGCCCGCAGCGGCAAGATCCTCGCGGTCGCGCACCAGGAGCAGGAGAAGGCCGACCAGACGATCGTCGTGCCGAAGAACGAGAACGAGCTGGACCCGATCCTCATGGGCATCCCGCTGCAACTCCTCGCCTACCACACCGCGTTGGCACTCGGCCGGGACATCGACAAGCCGCGCAACCTGGCGAAGTCCGTGACCGTGGAGTAGCCGGACGGCCGGGGAAAATGAACGGCTCCCCGCGTGTGCCACCAGCGCGCGGGGAGCCGTTCCTCAAGGGCCGGGGTCGCCCATTACCCCGACCCGCGCCCGCATCGACCGGTAGCCGTCACCCCCGGCCGGCAGGGCGGTGTGCCGGCGTCGTTTATGTACCCCCGACGGGCGGGCGCGGCACCTCTACGCGCTAGTAGATTTATCTGCCCTGAAGCAGCCTGTCGCCCGAAGGGGCGTACGGCTACGGGATGACGATGACCGGACGCTGCGCACGGCGCGCGAGACGGCCCGCGACGGAGCCGAAGATGCGCCCCACGATGCCGTGCGTGGAGCCGACGACGATCGCGTCCGCGCTGTACTCGTGGCCGACCTCCTCCAGCTCGTGACAGATGTCGCCGCCGCGCTCGACCAGGATCCACGGCACCTCGGAGAGATAGTCCGCGCAGGCCAGCTCAAGGCCGAGCACTTCGGTGCGGTGGTCGGGGACGTCGACGAAGACCGGGGGCTCGCACCCCGCCCACACCGTGGTGGGCAGCCGGTTGGCGACGTGGACGATGATCAGGCCCGATCCCGAGCGGTGGGCCATCCCGATCGCGTAGGCGAGGGCCCGCTCACTGGAGGTCGAGCCGTCGAAGCCGACGACGACACCGTGCCGGAAGGCGGGATCGCAGGAGTGACGTGGTTCTTCCGCCGCCTGGGGGGTCGCTGTCGGATCGGCGACCTGCCGCTTGCGGTCCGCGGGTTCGGAGAATTCGTGACCGGCCATGGGTGTCTCGGCGAAGGAGTCCTCTGCGGGAGGGTCGGCTTTCGGGTGCTGCGTCAGGATCGGGAGCGGGAAGGTCGTCCGGGAATCATCTTCCCAAGCCCATACCCCCAAGGGTACGGCGACACTCCTCTCCTGCCCAGAGCCTGCGAAGGGCCCGTCAGGGCCCCCTGCCAAGGCCTGCACAGGGCCGCCCGGCGTTCACCGGAGCATGCATGAGCCACGCCCGTATGGCAATGGTTGCTGCCACGTACAGGCGGTTTGCCCACCCGTCCGGCGGCCACCGGATGGCTCGCCAGTGACCGCCCGCCCGACCGCGCGTTGAACCCCGGTACGCCACCGCCACAGGGAGCACGCCG
>NZ_JASKYR010000871.1:0-3836 GCF_041028215.1 Streptomyces flavofungini | reverse complement strand
CCGCCGGGGGACGCGGGGGTCAGACGTCCTGGCCCGCGCCGCCTCCGCCGCCGCCGACGGGACCCGCCTTGATGCCCTTGGCGATCGTGTCCATGGAGGACTGCGAGGGGGCCTTGTCGTT
Source organism: Streptomyces flavofungini (assembly GCF_041028215.1). Classification (GTDB taxonomy): domain Bacteria; phylum Actinomycetota; class Actinomycetes; order Streptomycetales; family Streptomycetaceae; genus Streptomyces; species Streptomyces flavofungini_B. Next base: position 3,715 of record NZ_JASKYR010000871.1, on the reverse strand, counting down.
CACGTCGATGCCCATGCGGACGATGACGAGCTTGTCCTTGTCGGCGGGGGAGGGGAAGGCGAGCGACTCGACGTACCCGTCGTCGCTCTTCTCCGTCACGGCCTTCCAGCGGACGTGGTAGCCCTTCTGGCCCGCGACGGTGATCGGCTCGGAGGCCAGCACCTTGTGCGACGTGATCTTCCCGTAGGTCTTGCCGCCGTACCCCTGCTTCGCGTTCCGCTTGATGTCGGCCTTCGCCGCCTCCTCGGGCGACTTGCCGTCGAGCTTCAGCTCCTCGGCCGACTGGGAGAACGCGCTGCCGCGGGTGCACTGCTCGTCGGTGTTGCCCGGGCAGGGGATGGGGTCGGTCTGCACCCCGGCGCCCGCCTGGGTCGTCCCGCCCTTCCAGCCGTCGGGGATCGGGATCTTGATGCCGTTGACCGGGTCCGTCGCGAAGCCCGACTCCTGCCCGGGCCCCTGCGGGGCCTCGTCCTCGGGAGAGCGGGGAGCCTCCGGCGCCTCGGAGTCACGCGGCTCCCGGGGAGCCCCGGCCGACGGCTCGTCGACCGCGGTGCCGCCGCCGTCACCGTCGTCGTCGGAGGTGAGGGCGTACACGCCGCCGCCTATCCCGGCCAGGACGACGAGCACCGCGCCCGCGGCTATCGCCACCCGCAGGCCGCGCCGCTGCCGCGCCGGCGTCTTGGCCGGATACGCCGGGTACGCCGGAAAGGCCGGCTGCGTCGCCTGCGGCTGCGCACCACCGGCGGCGCGCACCTGATCGGTCCATGCGTTCCCGTCCCACCAGCGCTCGGTGGGAGAAGCACCGGCGGCCTGGCCGGGATCGGGGTACCAGCCGGGGGGAGTCATCTGCGTCATGACGGCCAGCGTATGAGCCCAGCGTGAAAGCGGGATGAGAGGGGCGGTACTCAGTTCCCTCGTTGGGCCCGGGGGCCTCGTGCACCTCCCGTGTGCGGGACCGGTCCGGTGGCCTGCCGCTCCCCGCGCGCGTGCCCGTCCACGATCAGGCGTACCGGTCGCCGCCCCTCCGGCACCGGCTCCGGCCACGGGGTGCCGCGGCGGCCCGGTGTGACCGAGCCCAGGACGCTGGCGTGCCGGGCGCCCGTGCTCCTCGGGTCGGTGCCCGGGAGGCCGTGCAGGGTCAGGAAGCCGAGGACGGCGAAGGCGTACGCCTCCTTCGCCGCGGACGGCATGCCCAGCTCGTCGGAGGTGCGCAGGGCGATGGCGGTGCCCAGTTCCGCGCGCAGCGCCGCCATCAGCGCGGGGTTGCGGGTGCCGCCGCCGGAGGCGATGACCTCCGTGGCCCGCACCGAGCGGACGGCGTCGGCGACCGTACGGGCGGTGAGCCGGGTCAGCGTGGCGACGACGTCCTCGGGCGGCAGCGTCTCGTGCCCCCGCAACGCCTTGCGCAGATAGGGCAGATGGAACAGCTCCTTGCCGGTCGTCTTCGGCGCGGGCAGCGCGTAGTACGGCTCGGTGAGAAGGCGGGCGAGCAGCTCCTCGTGGACGGTGCCGCGCGCCGCCAGTTCCCCGTCCAGGTCATAGGCGAGCCGCCCGCCCGTCGCCTCGCCCACCGCCGCGTCGATCAATGCGTTGGCGGGGCCGGTGTCGAAGGCGGTGCCGTCGGGCGCGGTGATGTTGGCGATGCCGCCCAGGTTCAGTGCGGCAGGTGCGCCCGGCCGGCCGCGCAGCCACATCCGGTCCACGAGGCTGACCAGGGGCGCGCCCTGGCCGCCCGCCGCGATGTCCCGGGGACGGAAGTCGGCGACCACCGGCAGCCCCGTCGCCTCGGCGATCCACGCCGCCTGGCCGATCTGGAGGGTGCCGCGCACCTGTCCGTCGGCCACCCAGTGGTAGACCGTCTGGCCGTGCGAGGCGACCAGCTCGGCCTGCCCGTCGCACAGCTCGCGGTCCGCCTCGACCGCGGCGGCGGCGAAGGCCCTGCCGATCTCCGTGTCGAGCCGGCAGACATCGGCGAGCGTGGTCGCCGCGGGCGGCAGCGCGGCGGCGAGCCGGGAGCGGAGACCCTCGTCATAGCCCCGGCTGATCAGCCCGAGCGGGGTCAGGACGAGACGGTCGCCGTCCAGCATCAGATCGGCGGCTGCCGCGTCGATCGCGTCGTACGAGGTCCCTGACATGAGCCCGATCACGCGCACGTGGGGCCTCCTTCTCGGTCGGCTCGCCAATGCGCTTGATCATCGCATCCCCCGGCCCGCCGGTGACCCCCCTTACTCGAACACGTGATCGGACGCCCGCGTCCGCCACCCCCCAACGGCCGCCGGACGTGCGCCTTTCACCGGCGGCGGGCCGCCCGCTCGGCCACCCCGCGCGCTGAGTCACGGGGGGCGCGGGTCCGGCACGGCGGGCTCACTCCCGCGCGGCGAGGACCCGCCCGCGCCAGGTCCCCGGGTCCCCGAAGGCGCTCCGCAGCACCCGCGCCTTGGTCAGCCACAGGGAGAGGTCGAACTCGGCGGTGTACCCGATCGCCCCATGGAGCTGGAGCGCCGTCCGCGCCGCTCCGTATGCCGCCTCGCCCGCGGCCACCTTGGCGGCGGCGACATCACCGGGCGCCATGGTCAGCGCGGCGCCGAACACCAGCGGCCGGGCGAACTCCAGGGCCACCAGGGCATCCGCGAGCCGGTGCTTGACCGCCTGGAACGATCCGACCGGCGCCCCGAACTGCGTACGCCGGCGCACATACGCCACCGTCCGGTCGAGCAGCGTGAGCCCGGTGCCGAGGCTCTGCGCGGCCGTGGCCAGCGCCGCCCACCGCGTCGCGTGCCGGGCGGCGTCGGCCACCGCCGCTCCCGAGGCGAGCGGTTCGCCGCCGGGCAGGGGCGCGGCCAGGTGCCGTGCGGGGTCCAGGGAGCGGCGCACGCGCGCGTGGCCGGGCGCGAGCCGCAGCTCGTCCCCGGTCACCGCCAGGATGAGGTGAGCGGCCCGCGGGTCCAGGGCATAGGGCCCGCCGTCGGGGAGCGTCAGCGTGGCGCTCGTGGTGCCCGCGGCGAGCGCGGGCAGGAACCGTTTGGCCGGGGCGGGGGTGCCGAGCGCGGCGAGCCGGGAGAGCAGCGCCGCGGCGGCCACCGTCTCGACGGCCGGACCCGGCACGGCGTGCCGGCCGAGCTCCACGAAGGCGGCGGCCGTCTCCACGGGCAGCGGGCCGACCCCTTCGTACTCCTGCGGGACGGCGAGCGCGAAGACCCCCAGGTCGGCGAGGTGCGCCCACAGTGCCCGGCCCGGGGCGTGGTCACCCGCGCTCCACGCGCGCGTGGCCGCCACCGGGTCGGCTGCCGTCAGCATCGCGTCCAGCGAGCACGCGAACTCCCGCTGCTCGGCGTCGAGGAGAAACCTCATCAGCGGCGCCCCTTCGCCAGCCCGAGCAGCCGCTCGGCGATGATGTCGCGCTGGATCTCGTTCGTCCCCGCGTAGATGGGCCCGGCGAGCGAGAAGACGTAGCCCTCCAGCCAGTCGTACGTCTCACGACCGCCGCCCCCGGCGGACAAGTCCGCCTCTTCCGGCACCAGTTCTCCCTCCGGACCCAGCAGGTCGAGCGCCGTCTCGTGCGTGGCGATGTCGTGCTCCGACCAGAAGACCTTGTTCAGGCTGGACTCGGCGCCGATCGTCTCCCCGGCCGCGAAGCGGGAGGCGCTCGCCCAGGTGAACAGCTCGTACGCGCGTGCCCCGATGACGGCGTCCGCGACCCGGTCCCGCAGGGCCG
>NZ_JASKYR010000870.1:0-2501 GCF_041028215.1 Streptomyces flavofungini | reverse complement strand
GTGCGTCAGAGTGTGGTGGCGCGGACGACCACGTACGAGGAGCGGTCGTGGAAGCCGATGACGTCGGCCCCGTCGCTGAGCAGGCCGCCGAGCACCTCGCGCATCGCCAGCCGCCAGGCCTTGGCGGCTCCCGGGTCGGCCCGGCGCAGCGCCTCGATGTCGGGCGGCACCTCGACCAGCAGGGCGGGGGCGTCCAGGCGGCCGACGGCGGGCAGTCCGTCCCGCACGGCGAGCGCGGTCACCGCGCCCGCCGGGACGTGCACGGGGAGCGGGGCCGACGCCGCGGCGGCGCGCACCGCGGGGTCGGAGAGCTCCCAGGAGCACAGGGCGCGGTCGGTGTCGTCGCCGCCGTTGATCGCGTCGTCCATGGGCCCGTAGAAGCTGGTGAGGTACTCCACCGGGCGGGCGCCGAGCTTGCTGAGGTTGAAGTGGGCGTTGCGCCGCACCAGCGGGTCGTAGGTCCAGGTGATCCGGGACAGGCCGCGGGCCAGCGCCCACTCGCGCTGGTGCCGCTTGAGGGCGAGGCCCGCCGCGTGGCCCGGCAGGGCGCCGGTGACGTGCGAGTGCAGGGCCTCGCCCGCCGGGGCCGCGAAGAAGGCGACGGCGGCGCCGACCAGGCGTCCTTCGGCGTACACGCCCGCCACGTAGTTGCCCGCGTGCGACAGGGCCCGCATCTGCTCGACGCCCATCGGGGAGCCGCCGGGGCCCGAGCCCCAGATGCGCTCGAAGAGGGAGTCGACCGCTTCGAGGTCGGGCAGCTCGTGCAGTTCGCGTACGGTGAGCGCGCTCATCGCGCGACTTCCTCGACGAGGGCGGCGAGGAGCCGTGCGCGCGGCACCATCTCGGCGACGATCACATGCTCGTCGTCGGCGTGCGCTCCGCCGCCCACGGCACCCAGGCCGTCCAGCGTCGGGCAGCCGACTCCGGCGGTGAAGTTGCCGTCCGAGGCCCCGCCGACCGCCGCCGAGCGCAGGGGGCCGATGCCCAGGCGGTCGGCGACCGCGCTCGCGCGCTCGAACAGGGCGGTGGAGGAAGTGGACTCCAGCGGCGGACGGTTGGGCCCGCCGCGCACTTCCAGGCGCGCCCCGGGGACGGGCACATCGAGGCGGCGGATCGCCTCGTCCACCGACTTCTGCGCGGCAAGGGTGGGCACGCGCACGTCCACGCAGACGGTCGCCTCTGCGGGCACCGTGTTGGTCGTCGTGCCCGCCCAGGACATGGTCGGTGTCGCGGTGGTCCGCCAGGCGCCGGGCCCGGGTGTTCCGGCGTCGACCTCGGCGGCCAGTCCCGTCAGGGCGAGGGTGAGGTGCGCGGCCCCGATCGCGGCGTTGACCCCCTTGTCCGGTTCGAGGCCGGAGTGGGCCGCCCTGCCGTGCACGACCAGCTCGTACGCGGACGTGCCCTTGCGGGCCGTCTTGACCGCGCCGCCGTCCGCCGACGCCTCAAGGACGAAGGTCGCCGCGCACTGCCGCGCCGTCTCCTCGATGAGCGCCCGCGAGGTGTCCGAGCCGACCTCCTCGTCCCCGGTGACCAGGACGCACACCCCGTCGAGCGAGGGCAGCGAGGCCAGCGCGTGGAACATCTGCACCAGCCCGGCCTTCATGTCGAAGATGCCGGGCCCGCGCGCGACGCCGTCGCGCAGGGACCACGGGTGGGTGGCGAGCGAGCCCATCGGCCACACCGTGTCGTGGTGGCCGAGGAGCAGGACCTTCGGCGTGCCGAACGTCCACCGCAGATGAGTGACCCCCTCCACGACGAGACGCTCGGGCGGTGTGCCGAGGTGCCGGGTGCCCTGCGCGGCCACCACGTCCGCGCTGTGCGCCACGGCGTCCAGGTCCGTGGAGAACGATTCGCAGACCACCAGTTCCCGCAGGTCGGCGACCATCGCGGCGAGCCGGTCCGCCCGCGGGTCCTTCGGCGTGTCACTCACTAAGACCTCCCGATCGAAAGCATGCCGCGATGCTAGGGGAGATTGATGATCACGCCTTCGTGGTGCGGTACCAAGGTGAGCGGCCCTGTTCGTGCTCCCGTACCAATACGGGCATGCGTCACGGGCGCCAGTACAGCGCCGGGTCCGGGTGGTCGGTGAAACCGAGGTCGCGGTAGAGCGGCTCGCCGTCGGCCGAGGCGTATAGGTCCACGCGGCAGACCTCCCGCGCGCGGAACCAGTCGAGCAGGGAGCGCATGATGGCGCGGCTGTACCCGCGCCGTCGGCACGCCGGGTCGGTGACCACGCCGATCACATGGCCGACCCGGCCGTTGCGGTTGTGCGGTCCGGGGAACCAGTGCTCGACGGTGCCGATGGCGCAGGCGGCGAGGCCGCGGTCGCCGTCCACGACCAGGACGCGGGCGCTGGGCGAGGCCAGCTTCTCCGCCAGGACCGCGGCCAGTTCGTGGCGCCAGTCGCCGGGGGCGCTCACGGGGCTGAAGTAGTCGCCGTCGCGGTGCTCGAAGAGCAGCGCGCGCAGGCGTACGAGTTCAGGGATGTCGTCGGGTACGGC
>NZ_JASKYR010000087.1:0-16325 GCF_041028215.1 Streptomyces flavofungini | reverse complement strand
CCCCCTCGGCGCGACGCGTACCGGCACCACCGCAGAGGAGCAGCACGGGGGCGAGAGCCTCGCGGAACGGCTCTCCGAGGAGCGGCCCGACCCCGCGCTCCGCGTGCCAGACCCGGTCACGGAGGACGAGGACGACGGCGTCGGCGACACGCCCGCAGGACGCCGCCGAGCACGACATGATCGGCGAGGACATGGGCGTCGAGGCGGACGAGGCGGCCCCGTAGGACCGCCGCGACCGCCGGGGCTCACTCCGGGCGCAGCCAGACCGTGGCCAGGGGCGGCAGGGTCAGCCGGAGCCGGGCCGGGCGGCCGTGGGCGGGTCCGGCCTCGGGCGTCAGCGGGCCGGGGTTGCGGACGTCGCCGCCGCCGTACTCCGCCGCGTCGGTGTTGAGCACCTCGCGCCAGACGGTGTCCGCGCCGGGCACACCGAGCACGTAGTCGTGGCGGACGACCGGCGCGAAGTGGGACACGGCGAGCAGCGGTGTGCCGTCCGCCGCGTACCGCAGGAAGGCCAGGACGTTGTCCTCGGCGGCGTCCGTCACGATCCAGGAGAACCCGGCCGGGTCGGTGTCCCGCTCCCAGAGGGCGGGGGCGTCGCGGTACCGGTGGTTGAGGTCGCGCACCAGGCGCCGCACACCGTCGTGGTCCGCCCGCGCCGGGTAGGCCGGGTCGAGCAGCCCCCAGTCGAGTCCCCGCTCCTGTGACCACTCACCGCCCTGGGCGAACTCCTGTCCCATGAAGAGGAGCTGCTTGCCGGGGTGGGCCCACATGAAGCCGAGGTAGGCGCGGTGGTTGGCCCGCCGCCGCCACCAGTCGCCTGGCATCTTGGAGACCAGCGACTGCTTGCCGTGGACGACCTCGTCGTGCGACAGGGGCAGGACGTAGTTCTCGCTGTAGGCGTACACCATCGAGAACGTCATCTCGTTGTGGTGGTACACGCGGTGCACGGGGTCCCGCTTGATGTACTCAAGTGAGTCGTGCGACCAGCCCATGTTCCACTTCAGGCCGAAGCCGAGACCGCCGTGGCCGTCGGGCCCGACGTCATGGGTGGCCCGGGTGACGCCGTTCCACGCCGTCGACTCCTCGGCGATCGTGACGACGCCGGGGCAGCGGCGGTAGACGGTGGCGTTCATCTCCTGGAGGAAGGCCACCGCGTCGAGGTTCTCCCGGCCGCCGTGCTCGTTGGGGGCCCACTGGCCTTCCTCGCGGGAGTAGTCGAGGTAGAGCATGGAGGCCACGGCGTCCACCCGCAGGCCGTCGATGTGGAACTCCTCGCACCAGTACGTGGCGTTGGCCACCAGGAAGTTGCGCACCTCCTTGCGGCCGTAGTCGAAGGTGAGGGTGCCCCAGTCGGGGTGTTCGGCGCGCCGGGGGTCCCCCGGCTCGTAGAGGTGCTCGCCGTCGAAGGCCGCGAGCGCCCAGTCGTCCTTCGGGAAGTGGGCGGGCACCCAGTCGAGGAGCACACCGACACCGGCCTGGTGCAGCCGGTCGACCAGGTAGCGGAAGTCGTCGGGGGTGCCCATGCGGGAGGTGGGCGCGTAGAAGCCGGTGACCTGGTAGCCCCAGGAACCGCTGAAGGGGAACTCCGCGACGGGCATCAGCTCGACATGGGTGAAGCCCGCGTCGGTGACATAGGCGGTGAGCTCGTCCGCGAGCTGACGGTAGGTCAGGCCGGGTCGCCAGGACGGCAGATGGACCTCGTAGACGGAGAAGGGCGCCTGGCACACCGGGCGGTCCGCGCGGTGGGTCATCCAGGCGTCGTCGGCCCACGCGTAGGCGGACTCGGTGACGACGGACGCGGTCGCGGGCGGCACCTCGGCCGCGCGGGCCATCGGGTCGGCGCGCAGGGTGTGCGTACCGTCGGGGCGGGTGATGTCGAACTTGTAGACCGTCCCGGCACCGAGGCCGGGCACGAACAGCTCCCACACGCCGCTGGAGCCGAGCGAGCGCATGGGGTGGGCCGTCCCGTCCCAGCAGCTGAAGTCGCCGCAGACACGGACACCTCTGGCGTGCGGCGCCCAGACGGTGAAGCGGGTGCCCCGCACACCCTGGTGGGTCATGGGGTGTGCGCCGAGCGCCTGCCAGAGCTGCTCGTGGCGGCCCTCGCCGATCAGGTGCAGGTCGTATGCGCCGAGGGCGGGCAGAAATCGGTAGGGGTCGTGGTATTCGGTCTCCGGGCCGTCGTAGGTGACGCCGAGCCGGTACGCGGGGACGGTGCTGTCGGCGGCGCCCTCGCACGGCAGGACCGCGGAGAAGAAGCCGTCACCCATGGCGTTCAGCGGGACGCGCCGCTCGCCGGTGATGAGGGTGACCTCCCGGGCATACGGGCGCAGGACCGTGAAGGCCACCGCACCGCCGGGGAGCGGGTGGGCGCCGAGGACGGCATGCGGGTCGTGGTGGGTGCCCGACAGGAGCCGGCGCCGGTCCTCCTCGTCGAGGGGCGCGGCCGGTGCCCCGGGGGCGCGGTCGCCGTGCCCGGCGGCGGGCCGGGCGGCCGCGGGGGCGCGCAGGACGGCCGCGGGGCCGGTGGCGGCTCTCCTCTGCGAGGCGGGCGATCGCCGCCATCGGGACCGGCAGCCAGTCGGGCCGGTGTCTGGCCTCGTACAGCGCTTCGTAGACCGCCCGGTCCGTCTCGTAGGCCCGGAGCAGTTCGCCTTCGGTACGCGGGTCCCACGTCGCCTCCGCGGCGTAGCCCGCGCAGTACGCCTCGCGGCAGCGGCTCACCCACGAGGAGCGGCGCGGGTGGTGGGTGTGGGCCGCGTAGTCGAAGGAGCGGAGCATGCCCGCCACGTCGCGCACCGGGGTCTGGGCGTTGCGCCGCTCCGCGAGCGGCCTGGCCGGTTCGCCCTCGAAGTCGATGACGAACCACCGGTCCCCGGCCCTGAGCACCTGGCCGAGGTGGAGATCGCCGTGGATGCGCTGGGCGGGGCGCCCGAGGCCGCGCGCCGCCACGGCCGCGTAGGCGGCCCGCAGCCGGGAGACATGGGGGACGAGTCCCGGCAGCTGGCGGGCCGCGGTCTCCAGGCGCCCGGTCATGGCCGCGGCGAGCCGGGCGCCGCCCCGCGGGTCCGGGGGCTCGGTCGGGAAGGCACCGGCGAGCGCCAGATGCACCTCGGCGGTGGCGCGCCCCAGCTCATGGCACTCCTCGGCGAAGTCGGCGCCGGAGGCCAGCGACTGGAGCGCGAGGGTCCAGCCGTCGGTCGCCTCGCGCAGGAACGGCTGGAGCACCCCGAGCGTCATCTTGCGGGGTTCGGTGGTCCAGAACCAGGCCACCGGCGCGGGCACCCGGGCGCAGCCGCCGCCCGCGAGCGCGCGCGGCACCTCGAGGTCGGGGTTGATGCCGTACTGGATGCGGCGGAACAGCTTCAGGATGTACGCGTCGCCGTACACCAGGGAGGTGTTGGACTGCTCGCCGTCCAGGAGCCGGGGCGGCAGTCCCTCGGGCACCACGCTGCGCGCGTCCCGCTCGAAGCGGAGTGGGCCGGTGGCGCCGGGGACCCGCAGGCGTTCCAGGAGCAGCCCGGCCGACCAGGGGTCGAGGAGGGCGTCGTACACGGTGAGTCCGGCGAGCGGGCCCGCGTCCGGCCTGCCGATGACGGCGTGGTGGAGCCGGGCGGGCAGGTGTTCGCGGACCCCGATGATGAGCTGGTAGGTGTCGTCGGGCCGTCCGGCGTGCCCGGTGCGGATCAGCAGGTGCAGGCACCCCGGGTGCAGTTCGGTCGTCGAGAGGACGGAGAGGTCCGTCACCGGTCTGCCCTTGCCCGCGAACCAGCGCTGCCCCGGCAGCCACGCGCGGAGGAGTCCGGCCAGCGAGGTCAGCAGCTGCGGAGGGCTGAGGCTGCTGGGTGACTGCGATGCGGTCTGCAGCATGCGCGACAGGTCCCTTCAGAAGTGCACCGCGGGCGCGGTCGGACGACGTGGCCGGTCGGACAGGCGGAACCAGTAGAAGCCGTGGCCCGCGAGGGTCAGGAGGTAGGGCAGCTCGCCGATGGCGGGGAAGCGCACCCCGCCGACCAGCTCCACCGGGTGGCGTCCCGCGTAGGCCCGCAGGTCCAGCTCCGTGGGCTGGGCGAAGCGGGAGAAATTGGACACGCAGAGCGCCAGGTCGTCCCCGTACTCGCGGAGGTAGGCGAGGACGGCGGGGTTGGAGGAGGGGAGTTCGGTGTAGCTGCCGAGGCCGAAGGCGGGGTTCTGTTTGCGGATCTCGATCATCCTGCGGGTCCAGTGCAGGAGGGAGGAGGGCGAGGACATGGAGGCCTCGACGTTGGTGACCTGGTAGCCGTAGACCGGGTCCATGATCGTGGGGAGGTAGAGGCGKCCGGGGTCGCAGGAGGAGAAGCCCGCGTTGCGGTCGGGGGTCCACTGCATGGGGGTGCGGACSGCGTCGCGGTCGCCGAGCCAGATGTTGTCGCCCATGCCGATCTCGTCGCCGTAGTACAGGATCGGCGAGCCGGGCAGGGAGAGCAGCAGGGCGGTGAAGAGTTCGATCTGGTTGCGGTCGTTGTCCAGGAGCGGGGCCAGGCGGCGGCGGATGCCGATGTTGGCGCGCATGCGCGGGTCCTTGGCGTATTCCGCGTACATGTAGTCGCGCTCCTCGTCGGTGACCATTTCCAGGGTCAGCTCGTCGTGGTTGCGCAGGAAGATGCCCCACTGGCAGCCCGCCGGGATRGCCGGGGTCTTGGCCAGGATCTCCGAGACGGGATAGCGCGATTCGCGGCGCACGGCCATGAAGATGCGCGGCATGACGGGGAAGTGGAACGCCATGTGGCATTCGTCGCCGCCGTTCTCGAACTCCCCGAAATAGTCCACAACGTCCTCGGGCCACTGATTGGCCTCCGCCAGGAGCACGGTGTCCGGATAATGCGCGTCGATCTCCGCGCGGACCCGCTTGAGAAAGGCGTGGGAGCGCGGCAGGTTCTCGCAGTTGGTGCCCTCCTCGGCGAAGAGGTAGGGCACGGCGTCCAGGCGGAAGCCGTCGATGCCGAGGTCGAGCCAGAACCGCAGGGCGGAGATGATCTCTTCCTGGACGGCCGGGTTCTCGTAGTTCAGGTCCGGCTGGTGGGAGAAGAAGCGGTGCCAGAAGTACTGCTTGCGGACCGGGTCGAAGGTCCAGTTGGAGGCCTCGGTGTCGACGAAGATGATGCGGGCGTCGCTGTACTGCTTGTCGTCGTCGGCCCAGACGTAGTAGTCGCCGTACGGCCCYTCGGGGTCGGTGCGGGAGGCCTGGAACCACGGGTGCTGGTCACTGGTGTGGTTCATGACGAAGTCGATGATGACGCGCATCCCGCGCTGGTGGGCGCTGTCCACGAACTCCACGAAGTCGGCCAGGTCACCGAATTCCGGCAGCACCGCCGTGTAGTTCGAGACGTCGTAACCGCCGTCCTTCAGCGGCGAATCGAAGAACGGCGGCAGCCACAGGCAGTCCACGCCGAGCCACTGGAGGTAGTCCAGTTTGGCGGTGATGCCCTTCAGATCCCCGACGCCGTCGCCGTTGCTGTCCTGGAAGGAGCGGACGAGGACTTCGTAGAACACCGCCCGTTTGAACCAGTCGGGGTCGCGGTCCTTGCTCGGGGTGTCCTCGAACGTGTCCTGGACGGGCTCATTGACCATCATCTGCGGGTGACCCTCCGATCGTCGGGCGGCCGGCCGGCTCCGCCGGTCCGTCCAGTGCCTCGCACCGCTGCACGGTCAGCACGTGCGCGCCGCCCGGGCCGAGGCGCACGTAGTTCTCCCTGCCCCAGTGGTAGGTCTCGCCGGTCAGCTCGTCGCGCACCGGCACCGTCTCGTGCCAGTCGAGGCCGAGTTCCGGCATGTCCAGCGAGACCGTCGTCTCCTGGGTGTGGTGCGGATCGAGGTTGACGGCCACCACGACGACGTCCTCGCCCGCACGCTTGCTGTAAATGATCAACTGGTCGTTGTCCGCCCGGTGGAACCGGAGGTTCCTGAGCAGGTGCAGGGCGCGGTGGCGGCGCCGCACTCCGTTGAGCGTGGTGATCAGGGGCGCGATGGAGTAGCCCTCGCGCTCGGCCGCCGCCCAGTCGCGCGGGCGCAGCTCGTACTTCTCGGAGTTGAGGTACTCCTCGCTGCCCGCCCGCACCGGGGTGTTCTCGCACAGCTCGAACCCTGAGTAGATCCCCCAGGTGGGTGAGAGCGTCGCGGCGAGCACCGCCCGCGCCTCGAACGCGGCACGCCCGCCCTCCTGGAGGTAGCCGGGCAGGATGTCCGGGGTGTTGGCGAAGAGGTTGGGCCGCAGACAGGCGGCGCTCTCCACGCTGAGGTCGGTCAGGCACTCGGTGAGTTCCCGCTTGGTGTCGCGCCAGGTGAAGTAGGTGTACGACTGCTGGAACCCGGCCGCGGCCAGGGCCCGCATCACCGCGGGCCGGGTGAAGGCCTCGGCGAGGAAGATGACATCGGGGTCGGTGGCGTTGATCCGTGCGATCACCTGCTCCCAGAACACGACGGGCTTGGTGTGCGGATTGTCGACGCGGAAGATCCGCACCCCGTGCCCCATCCAGAACCGCAGCAGCCGCTCGGTCTCCGCGATCAGTCCCGGCAGGTCCCGGCTGAAGTCGATCGGGTAGATGTCCTGGTACTTCTTCGGCGGGTTCTCGGCGTAGGCGATGCTCCCGTCCGCCCGGTGGTGGAACCACTCCGGGTGCTCCTCCACCCACGGGTGGTCCGGCGAGCACTGGAGGGCGAAGTCCAGGGCGACTTCGAGACCCAGCTCCCCCGCCCGGCGCACGAAGGCGGCGAAGTCCTCGACCGTGCCCAGGTCGGGGTGGACGGCGTCGTGGCCGCCCTCGGCCGAACCGATCGCCCAGGGCACGCCGACGTCACGCGGCCCGGCGGTGAGGGAGTTGTTCGGGCCCTTGCGGTGCGTACCGCCGATCGGGTGGATCGGCGGCAGATACACCACGTCGAAGCCCATCTCCGCGATGGCGGGCAGCCGCCCGGCCGCCGTGCGGAAGGTACCGGAGACGGGCGCGGCCCCCTCGCGGACCACCGCACCCTCCGAGCGCGGGAAGAACTCGTACCAGGAACCGAAGAGAGCCCGGCGCCGCTCCACGAGCAGGGGCAGGGCGTCCGAGCGGGTGACCCGCTCCCGCAGCGGGTGCCGTGCCAGGACCGCCCGCACTTCCGGGGCGAGAGCCGCCGCCAAGCGGGCCGCGGGCGTGCGCAGCCCGTCCCGCAGGGCCTTCGCCGCGGCACGGACGACCCGGCGGTCCGTGCCGTCGGGCACCCCGCGCGCGGCGCGCTCGTACAGCAGCGCCCCCTCTTCGAGGGTGACCCCGGTGTCGGCACCGGCAGGGATCTTGACCTCGGCGGCGCGGCGCCAGCCGGTCACCGGGTCCGCCCACGCCTCCACGGCGTACGTCCAGCGGCCCTCGGCGTCCGGGGTCACATCGGCGCCCCAGCGGTCGGTGCCGGGGGCCAGTTCGCGCATCGGGAGCCAGGGCCCCGGCCGTCCGTCGGGGCCGAGCAGCACGATGTTCGCCCCGACCGCCTCGTGGCCCTCCCCGAAGACCGTGGCCGTCACCTGGAAGGTCTCCCCCGGCACGGCCTTGGCGGGGCGGCGGCCGCCCTCGACCACCGGCCGCACGTCCCTGACGGGGACGTCCAGGGTGACGGGGCGCTCCGCGGGGCCGGGCGGCACGGTCCGCGCGGCGGGGCGCTGCCGGACGGCTGGCTTCGCCGCGGAGCGCTTCGGCGCGGGGGTCCTCGACCGGTCCGGCCCCGGCTCCGGCGCGGGTGGGGGCGGCTTCGGCCGGGTGGTACTCCGCTCGGGGGCAGAGGTCGTCGGCCGGGCGGCGCTCTTCTGCGGAGCCTGGGTCATCGATCTCTCCTCTGCCAGGATCTGGCGTTCGGGGCGCGGACTGCCGCCATACGGGGTCGACGGCCACCGGCCGCCGGTCACTCGCCGACGGCGCGACGGCCGCAGGCCCAGGTAGGACTCGGCCGTGTCCGCGGCGACCCGGGCCGTGCACTCACCCATCAGCACACACAGCGTGTACGCCGTGTTCTCGAAGCGCATCCGCACGCCGCGGTCGGCCGGATCGGCGAGGAGCAGCCGTTCCCACGCCCGGTAGGTGCCCAGGTGCCGCGCGACCTCGGCCTTGGCAGGCAACAGCATCCGTTGCGCACCTTCCAGTGGGACCGGCGTGCCCGCCGGCCAACGCTTGTGCACCCATAGTGCACGGGGGGACACGAAGCGTCCTGTTGGATCTTCAACGATCCCGGGAGTGGCTCGTGTTGCACGAATGGAGCAGTGCGCCCACTCTGATGGTGACTCAGAAGCGTTCGACGCTCACGCTTCGTGCTCGGGGTGTCGGCTCACCGAGCCGCTGGTACCGGTAGCTTCGCTGAAGGGAGCCATGAGCGATGAAAAGGTCAATCCCCTGCTACTACCACCTTGAGGTGGAGATCACCCCGGAGAGGATCGAGCAGGTCAGGCGCATTCTGGCCGCCCATCTCCGGCACTGGGGGCTGGGGACGCTCGTCGAACCGGTGAGTCACTGCGCCGGTGTGCTGCTGCGGGCGGTCGTGGAACACGGGAGGGACAAGAACACCGCCGTCGAGCTGTGGTGGAACAGGCACCACCTCATCACCGCCGTGTCCGACAACGAACGCGATCTGCCCGGCCCGCACTACGGCCCGCGCGGGTGCCTGGCGCAGATCGCCGCACTGAGCGACGGCTGGGGGAACTACCCCGGGACCGACGGCAAGATCATCTGGTTCTCGCACCGCGCCCGTTCCGCCGAACGGGCGCCCCTCGCGCCCTTCACGCCCACACCCGGCCTGCGGACGGCCCTGCGCGTCCCGCGCGAGGCGCCCGCCCCCGCTCCGGTGGAACCGCTGGTCGCCGCCGCGCTTCCGGGCGCCCACATCCGGCGGCCCGACGGATCGTGCCCCAGGATGGTGGAACGATCCTCAGCGCCGGATCCGGGGCCACGCACCGCGCCCGCCGTGTGAACGTCACGCTCACCCGGCGGCGCGTCAGGGCCGCGGCGTCCCGCTGAGGAGGCCGCGGCCCTTCGGCGTCCCGACGCCGGGCGCGCGACTCACACTCGGACCACGCTCATCCGTACGGAGGCAGCGCGTGCGCACCTGGACCGGACGCCCCTTTCCGCTGGGCGCCACCTACGACGGCGAGGGCACCAACTTCGCCCTCTTCAGCGAGGTCGCCGACCGTGTCGACCTCGTGCTCGTCGACGAGGACGGCACCCACCGCGAGATCACCCTCACCGAGGTCGACGGCTTCATCTGGCACGGCTACCTCCCCGGTACCGGCCCCGGACAGCGCTACGGCTACCGGGTGCACGGCCCCTGGGACCCCGCCGCGGGCCACCGCTGCAACCCCGCCAAGCTGCTCCTGGACCCCTACGCGAGGGCGTTCGAGGGCCAGGTGGACAACCACCCCTCCCTCTACGAGCGCGCCCGGCAGGGACCCGACCCGGCCGACAGCGCCGCGCACACCATGCTCTCGGTGGTGACCGACCCGGCCTTCGACTGGGAGGGGGACGCGCCACCCAGACAGCGGTACGCCGACACCGTGATCTACGAGGCCCATGTGCGGGGCCTGACGCGCAGGCACCCGGGGGTCCCCGCCGAGCTGCGCGGCACCTACGCGGGGCTCGCCACCGAACCGGTCATCGACCATCTGCTCTCCCTCGGGGTGACCGCCGTCGAGCTGATGCCGGTGCACCAGTTCGCCCAGGACGGCTTCCTGCTCGACCGGGGCCTCTCCAACTACTGGGGCTACACCTCCATCGGCTTCTTCGCCCCGCACAACGCCTACGCGGTCCGCGGCGCGCGCGGCGCTCAGGTGACCGAGTTCAAATCGATGGTCAAGAAGCTGCACGCGGCCGGTCTCGAGGTGATCCTCGACGTGGTCTACAACCACACCGCCGAGGGCAACGAGAACGGCCCGACACTGGCCTTCCGCGGCATCGACAACGCCTCGTACTACCGGCTCGCCGAGGACGACCCGGCCCACTACTTCGACACCACCGGCACCGGCAACAGCCTGCTGATGCGGCACCCCAACGTCCTCCAGCTCGTCATGGACTCGCTGCGGTACTGGGTCACGGAGATGCACGTCGACGGCTTCCGCTTCGACCTGGCCGCCACCCTCGCCCGCCAGTTCCACGACGTGGACCGGCTCTCGGCCTTCTTCGACATGGTCCAGCAGGACCCGGTGGTCGGCCGGGTGAAACTCATCGCCGAGCCGTGGGACGTCGGCGAGGGCGGCTACCAGGTCGGCAACTTCCCGCCGCTGTGGTCGGAGTGGAACGGCAAGTACCGGGACTCGGTGCGTGACTTCTGGCGGGGCGAGGAGCACTCGCTCGCGGAGTTCGCCTCACGGCTCACCGGCTCCGCCGACCTGTACCAGCACGACCGGCGACGGCCGCGGGCCAGCGTCAACTTCGTGACCGCGCACGACGGCTTCACCCTGCGGGACCTGGTCTCGTACAACGACAAGCACAACGAGGCCAACGGCGAGGACAACCGGGACGGCGAGAGCCACAACCGCTCCTGGAACTGCGGCGCGGAGGGCCCCACCGACGACGAGGGCGTCCTGGAGCTGCGGAGCCGGCAGCAGCGCAACTTCCTCGCCACCCTGCTGCTCTCCCAGGGCATCCCGATGATCGCCCACGGCGACGAGCTCGGCCGCACGCAGCGGGGCAACAACAACGCCTACTGCCAGGACAACGAGCTGACCTGGGTCAACTGGGACCTCGACCACGAACAGCGCGACCTGGTCGCCTTCACCCGCCGCTGCATCTCCCTGCGCGCCGCCCACCCGGTGCTGCGCAGACGCCGCTTCTTCCGCGGCGACACGGTGACCCACGAGGGCCAGCCGCTCGCGGACCTGGTGTGGCTGCGGCCGGACGCGCGGGAGATGACGGAGGACGACTGGCGGCGGGCGGACGCGCACTCCGTCGGCGCCTTCCTCAACGGTGACGCGATCGCGGAGCCGGACGCCCAGGGCAGGCCCGTGGTGGACGACTCCTTTCTGCTGCTGTTGAACAGCTTCCGGGAGCCGCTCGTCTTCCGGCTGCCGGACCCCGCGTACGGTGAGCGGTGGATGACACGGATCGACACCTCCGACCCCCAGGGCCTTGCGGACGAGACCGAACACAAGGCGGGCGGCGAGGTCGCCGTCGGGGCACACAGTCTGCTCCTGCTCTCCCGGCCCGCCATGACCGTGAGCGGCACCGCGCGACAACCGCGCCCGGACGACGACGCCCCCTGAGGCTCCGGGTACGCCATCCGCGGGATGTCTTGGGCCCTGCGGGCCCGCACAGCACAGGTGCCCGGGCAGTTCTTGCGGGTGCCTCGAAATCCAGGACGGGTTGCACATGCACCACGACGACAGGAAGACACCGGGCCGGGAGAGCACGGCGGTCGCGGGCGAGGGTGCCCGCCCCGCCAGGCGGACCGGGTCCGTACTGAGTGAGTCAGCGGTCGGGGCTCCCTGCTGGGTCAGCCTGACGGCACGCGACCTCACCACCGCACAAAGGTTCTATGAGGCGGTGATGGGCTGGCAGTTCCGCCCGGCCAAACTCGGCGAGCAGTTCTCGGTCGCCACCGCCGAAGGCGACCCGGTGGCCGGGGTCGGCGCCGTCGCCACCTCGCTCCAGATCGCGGTGGCCTGGACGCCGTACTTCGCCGTGCTCAGCGCGGACGAGACGGTGTCCCGGGTGCGGGAGCGCGGCGGCACGAGCGCGGTGGGCCCGATCCCCTTTCCCAACGGCCGCGCGGCCCTGCTCTCCGACCGGGACGGCGCCGTCTTCGGGATCTGGGAGGGCGAGATCCTCACCAGCTGGCGGAGCGAGTCGCACGCCGCGCCCGCCTGGCTGCGGCTGCGCACCCGCGACGCCTTCGACGCCGCCATCTTCTACGGCGAGGTGCTCGACTGGGCGTGCGGGCGGCCGGAGTGCTGCGAGGTGCGCTACCAGGAGGAGGAGGTGGTCCTCTTCAGCGCGGGCCGCCCGGTGGCCCGGCTCAGCTCCGGCGCCGTCGAGGCCTCCCCCGACCCGGCCGTCCGGCCGCACTGGCAGGCCCACTTCACCGTGCGGGACGTCGAGGCGTGCGTCCGCGCGGCGGCCGCGAACGGCGGGCACGTGGTCGAACAGGACCTCTCCGCGCATCCCCCGACGGCGACGCTGAGCGACCCGGACGGCGCGCTGTTCCGGGTCATCGCCAGGGAGCCGGGGCAGCGGCCCGCGTGAGGCGCCCGGGGCCGGGCCGCCAGGGCCTTTCGTCCGGGTGTCCGGACGAAAGGCCCTACGCGCCGCCCGGCTTCCGGCCCGTCCTGCCCCTGCTGCCGAGCGCGCGCTGGGCGGCGTTCACGACACCGCCGCCGTAGCGGCGCCGGAGGGCGGCCCGTGCGGCGTTGGCGCCGGGCGCCCCGTGCACACCGCCGCCGGGGTGCGCGGAGGCGGAGGCGAGGTAGAGGTGCGGCACCGGGGTCTCGGGGCGGCCCGCTCCCGGCAGCGGCCGGAAGACGAGCTGCTGGTGCATGTTGGTCGTACCGGAGTTGATCGCGCCGCCGCGCAGATTGGCGTTGAGCTCCTCCAGGGTGGGCGGGGCCAGGACGCGCCGTCCGATGATCTTCTCGCGGAAGCCGGGCGCCAGGCGCTCGATCTGCCGCTCCACCCGGTCGGCCATGGCCTCGTTCTCCCGCTTGTCCCACCGGCCGGTGAGCCCGTCGTCGCCCGCGTCGTCCCGGACGCTGTGCGGTACGTGGGTGTAGGCCCAGGCCGATTCGGTGCCCGCCGGGGAGCGCGCGGCGTCCGCGGTGGTCATCTGGCCGACCAGTGAGAAGGGCCGGTCCGGCACGAGGCGCATCGCGATCTGCGCGGCGAACCGCGTCAACTCGTCCACACCGTCGGCCACATGCACCGTCCCGGCCCCCCGGGCGCTCTCCGCCGTCCACGGGATCGGCCCCGACAGGGCCCAGTCCACCTTGAACGTGGCGAAGTCCCACTGGAAGCGGCGCAGGTCCCGCAGCACCTGGTCCGGCAGGTGCGCGGCGTCGATGAGCCGTCCGTACAGGTCGGGGGCGGCCACGTCGGCGAGGACGGCCTTGCGCGCCACCACCCCCTCGCCCCCGRCCTKKMSSRCCCCGACGGCACGGCCGCCGCGCACGACCACCTCGGTGACGCGCTCGCCGCAGCGCAGGCTGCCGCCCTTCCGCTCCAGACGGCTGACCAGGGCGGACGTCAGCGCACCCGAGCCGCCGACCGGCACGGGGAATCCGTAGGTCTGGCCGAGCATGGACATCAGCCAGCCGAAGCCGCCGCTGCCCGCCGCCTCGGGTGCGAGGTCGGCGTGCAGGGCGTTGCCCGCCAGCAGCAGCCTGCCGCCCTCGCCCGCGAACTCCTCCTCGCCCAGCCTGCGGACCGGCAGCACCAGTGAGCGCGCCACCCGCAGCCCGCCGCCCGCCCTGAGCCGCGCGGCCAGGGTGAGCCCGGAGCGCACCGGGGGGAACGGGGTGAACAGGGCCTCGATCAGCGGCTCCCGCAGCCGGTCCCAGATCGCGTACAGGTTGTCCCAGCCCGCCGCGTCGCCCTCGGCGAAGGAGTCGAGGGAGGCGCGGGTGATGTCGCGGTCGCGGCTGAGGACCGCGCAGCGGCCGTCCGTCAGCGGATGGGCGAGCACGTGTTCGGCGTGCGACCAGCGCAGCCCCTCGTGTTCGAGGCCGAGCCCCCGGATGACCGGCGACGCCGCCGCCAGCGGGTAGAAGGCGCTGAACAGGTCGCTGACGTAGTCGGGGTGCACCCCGCGGTCGCTGCGGACGGCGCCGCCCGGCTCGTCCTGCGCCTCCAGGACCTCGACGCTCCATCCGGCGTCGGCCAGCAGGTTCGCCGCCACGAGGCCGTTGGGCCCCGCGCCGATCACCACTGCGTCGGGCATGCGTGCTCCCCTGTCTCAGGTGGTCGTGTGCTGGGCCGAGCGCTCGTGCGGGCTGCCCCGCTCGACGAGCGCCGCGAGACGGCCCAGCATCTTGCGGTGTCGCAGCTGGATGAGGGCGTCGACCGCGGTGTTGTGCACCGCGCCGCCGGGGCCCTGGAGCGGGTGCTCGTCGACGCGGACCAGGGTGTGCTCGCCCCAGGGCTGCACCTCGATGGCGATGCGGGCCGTGCCCAGCGCCCCGCTGTAGGCCTCCAGTTCGAGCCGGTCCGGGCGCTCGATCCGGCGCACCACGGTGTGCCCGGCGAACTCCCAGGGGCCGAGGCGGATCGTGTACTCGATGCGGGAGCCGACCTCCGGCCAGTCGGCGTCGATCGGCCGGGAGTCATGCGTGCCGACCACCCAGTCGGCGTACCGGCGGCCGTCGTCGAGCACCTCCCACACCGCGGCGGGCGGCTTCTTGATCAAGTGGTGGCGTACGGCCACGGAATGCCTCCTCGTCTCGCGCCGGGCCCCTCGGGACCGGCACGTCCACATGTCATGTCCGGCGTCATGTCACGTTCGGCGTCCGGTCACGGCAGCGGTGTGCCGCCCGTGGCGTTCACGATCTCGGCGGTGATGAAGCTCGCGTGCGGGGACGCGAGGAACACATAGGCGGGCGCCATCTCGGCGGGCTGGGCGGGGCGCCCCATCGGCGCCTGCTTGCCGAACTCCTTGGTGTCCGGGAGCGTCGCGGGGATCAGCGGGGTCCACACCGGGCCCGGGGCGACGGCGTTGACCCGGATGCCGTCCTCGACCAGCATCTGTGCGAGCCCCTGGGTGAAGGTGACGATGGCGCCCTTGGTCATCGCGTAGTCCAGGAGGTGCGGGCTCGGCTTGTAGGCCTGCACGGACGTGGTGTTGATGATGGAGCCGCCCGCCGGGATGTGCGGCACCGCCATCTTGGAGAGCCAGAACATCCCGTACAGGTTCGTGTGCAGCACCCGGTCGAACTGCTCGGTGGAGATGTCGGCGATGCCGCCGGGCTGCGACATCTGGTAGGCGGCGTTGTTGATCAGGACGTCGATCCGCCCGAACTCCTCCACCGCGCGCTCCACGAGCCTGCGGCACTGCTCCTCCTCGCGGATGTCGCAGGGCACCGGGATCGCCTTGCGCCCGGCCTCCTCGACCAGACGCGCCGTCTCCCTGGCCTCGCCCGCCTCTTCCGGCAGATGGGTGAAGAGGACGTCCGCGCCCTCCCGCGCGAAGGCGATCGCGACCGCCCTGCCGATGCCGGAGTCACCGCCGGTGAGCACGGCCTTGCGCTCCTTGAGGAGACCGCTGCCCCGGTAGGAGTCCTCGCCGTGGTCCGGCGGCGGGTCCATGGGCCCCGTCCAGCCGGGGGTTTCCTGGTCCTGCTGGGCGAAGTCCGGCCGCGGGTGGCGTGTCGTCGGGTCCTGCTGGTCCGGTGCGCCGGAGCTGTCGTTCATCGGTCGTGGCCTTCCCTCTCGTCGCTTCCACCCTCCGTGCCGCGAGCGGTCGCCGCACGCGGGGAGGTGCCCCGGGTGCCCCCGGCGCGCGGGCGTGAAACGGAAGCGCCCGCGAACGGAATCGGCTCCTGGATTTCACATGATCTCCACGTGAACCCTTGACCAACGGTTGACGCTTGGACTAACTCCCAGTTCAGGGACGCTTATTACTCATTCTTTGGCAAGAATTTGCTCTGGCATCGGAGGTTAATGCGATGGCAAAGTGGAGGACACGGCGGCCGAGCAGGCTGTCTCCAGAGGCAGCCCACAAGCCGCTTCCCGGGGCCGCGCGGAGCCCGCATCCGGGCTCTTCGCGCCACCCTCCCCCACCGTCGACCCGACCACACCGCGTCCCGGCTCCGGCCGCGCAGACGCAGGAGGCAGGCCACCTTGAAGTCACTGATCGACAACGCCCGGTCCTTCGCAGCGACCCATGTCGCGGACCCACGAAACGCCGAGGCCTTCCGGGCCCTGGGCGCGGGGCAGTCCCCCGAAGCCCTCTTCATCACGTGTTCCGACTCGCGCGTCGTCCCTTCCCTGATCACCGGCGCACGCCCGGGCGAGCTGTTCGAACTCCGCACGGCGGGCAACGTCGTGCCCCCCTATCCCGCGGTCGGCCGCGCCGAGCGCGCGGGCCACCCGATGAGTGAGGCGGCCACCATCGAGTACGCGGTCTGCGTGCTCGGCGTCCGCGACATCATCGTCTGCGGGCACTCGCACTGCGGCGCGGTGGGCGCCCTGGTGCGGGGCGAGGACCTGTCGGCCGTGCCCGCCGTCCGCGACTGGCTGGAGCACTCCGTGGCCCCGGACGACGCCCTGCGCTCCCTCACCCCGGCCTCGGCGGACGTCGCGGAGGCCGTGCAGGAGCACGTGCTCGCCCAGGTGGCACGCGTGCGGGCC
>NZ_JASKYR010000869.1:0-3048 GCF_041028215.1 Streptomyces flavofungini | reverse complement strand
CATCTCCTCCGAACTGCCCGAGCTGCT
This sequence comes from Streptomyces flavofungini, assembly GCF_041028215.1. Classification (GTDB taxonomy): domain Bacteria; phylum Actinomycetota; class Actinomycetes; order Streptomycetales; family Streptomycetaceae; genus Streptomyces; species Streptomyces flavofungini_B. Next base: position 3,021 of record NZ_JASKYR010000869.1, on the reverse strand, counting down.
CGGGATGTGCGACCGGATCTACACGATGGCCGAGGGCCGCCTGACCGGCGAGGTCACGCGCGCGGAGGCCACCCAGGAAGTGCTCATGCGCCATATGACCAAGACGAGAAGCAAGAGCTGAGGGCCCGCCATGACCACCACGACCACTCCCCCGAAGGACTCCTCCGCCGCCCCGCCGCCGGTCACCCGGCGGGCCGGTGCGCTGCTCGTCGAGAGCATGCGTGCCAACATGCGCCAGTACGGCATGCTCATCGCCCTGGCGTTCATCGTCGTGCTCTTCCAGATCTGGACCGACGGCACGCTGCTGCTGCCCAACAACGTCTCCAACCTGATCCAGCAGAACGGCTACATCCTCATCCTGGCCATCGGCATGATGATCGTCATCATCGCCGGTCACATCGATCTGTCCGTCGGCTCACTGGTGGCGTTCGTCGGCGCCATGTCGGCGGTGATGATGGTCAAGCACGACATGCCGTGGGTGCTCGCCCTGGTCCTCTCGCTGCTCATCGGCGCGGTGGCGGGCGCCTGGCAGGGCTTCTTCATCGCCTACGTCGGCATCCCGTCGTTCATCGTGACACTGGCCGGGATGCTGCTCTTCCGCGGTCTCACCCAGATCGTCCTCGAAGGGCAGTCGCTCTCGCCCTTCCCCGACGGCTTCCAGAACATCGCCAAGGGCTTCATCCCGGAGATGGGCCCGTACACGCAGTACCACAACCCCACGCTGCTGCTCGGCCTCGCCACCGTCGCCTTCCTGCTCTTCCGCGAGGTGCGGGACCGCGGGCGGCAGCAGGCGTTCGAGCTCGATGTGCTGCCGCGGGGGCTGTGGGTGGCGAAGTGCGTGGCGATGACGGCCGCGGTGGTGGCGTTCACGCTGACGCTGGCGAGCTTCCACGGTGTGCCGGTCGTCATGCTGGTCATGTGCGGTCTGCTCATCGGCCTCGGTTATGTGATGCGCAACGCGGTCGTCGGCCGCCATGTCTACGCCCTCGGCGGCAACAAGGCCGCCGCGATGCTCTCCGGCGTCAAGGACAAGCGCGTCACCTTCCTGGTCTTCGTCAACATGGGTGTCCTCGCCGCGCTCGCGGGCTGTGTGTACGCGGCCCGCCTCAACGCGGGCACCCCGCAGGCGGGCCTCAACTTCGAGCTGGAGGCGATCGCGGCCTCGTTCATCGGCGGCGCGTCGATGAGCGGCGGCGTGGGCACGGTCATGGGCGCCGTCATCGGCGGCCTGGTGCTCGGCGTCCTCAACAACGGCATGTCGCTCGTCGGCATCGGCACCGACTACCAGCAGGTCATCAAGGGCCTCGTCCTCCTCGCGGCGGTCGGCTTCGACGTGTGGAACAAGCGCAAGGTCGGCCGCTAGCGGCCGGGCCGGACCTCAGCCCGCGTACGGGTCGGGCACCGTGCCCGGCCGCGCGAGGAACGCGAAGTCGCAGCCCGTGTCGGCCTGGGTGATCTGCTCGCTGTAGAGCGCGCCGTACCCCCGCTCGTAGCGCGCGGGCGGCGGTGTCCACTCGGCGCGCCTGCGTGTCAACTCGGCCTCGTCCACGCCGAGATGCAGCCGCCGTTCCGCGACGTCGAGGGTGATGGGGTCCCCGGTGCGGACGAGGGCGAGCGGCCCTCCGACATACGACTCGGGCGCCACGTGCAGCACGCACGCGCCGTAGGAGGTGCCGCTCATGCGCGCGTCGGAGATCCGCACCATGTCCCGCACCCCCTGTCTGAGCAGGTACTCGGGGATCGGCAGCATCCCGTACTCGGGCATGCCGGGTCCGCCCTTGGGGCCCGCGCCGCGCAGCACGAGGACGTGGTCGGGGGTGATGCCGAGGGCCGGGTCGTGGATGGTGCCCAGCATCGTGCGGTAGTCGTCGAAGACGACGGCGGGGCCGGTGTGGCGCAGCAGACCCGGGTCGGCGGCGATGTGCTTGATGACGGCGCCGTCCGGGCAGAGGTTGCCGCGCAGGACGGCGACGCCGCCCTCGGCGGCGACCGGGTTGTCCCGGGGGCGGATGACGTCATCGTCGTGCACCCGGGCCCCGGCGAGCTGCTCGCGCAGGGTGTCGTGGGCGACGGTGGGCCGGTCCAGGTGGAGCAGGTCGGTGATGCGCGAGAGGAAGCCCGGCAGGCCGCCCGCGAAGTGGAAGTCCTCCATCAGGTACTTCTCGCCGCCGGGCCGTACGTCGGCGAGGACCGGCACCGTACGCGCGACGCGGTCGAAGTCGTCCAGGGTGAGCCGCACTCCGGCGCGGCCCGCCATCGCGATCAGATGGATGACGGCGTTGGTGGAGCCGCCGAGCCCGAGGACGGTGGTCACCGCGTCCTCGAAGGCGTCGGCGGTGAGCAGGTGCGTGAGCCGCCGGTCCGCGCGCACGAGACCGACGATGCGCAGTCCTGCGGCGGCCGCCATCCTGTCGTGCCCGGAGTCGACGGCGGGGATCGAGGAGGCCCCCGGCATGGTCACGCCGAGCGCCTCGGCCGCCGCGGTGAGGGTGGCGGCGGTGCCCATCGTCATGCAGTGGCCCGGCGAGCGCGCGAGGCCGCTCTCCAGTTCGGCGAGCTCGCAGTCGCCGATGAGCCCGGCGCCCCGGTCGTCCCAGTACTTCCACATGTCGGTGCCGGAGCCGAGCCGCTCGCCCCGCCAGTGGCCGGGCAGCATCGGCCCGGCGGGCACGAAGACGGCCGGCAGGTCGACGCTGGCGGCGCCCATGAGCAGCGCGGGTGTCGTCTTGTCGCAGCCGCCCAGCAGCACGGCACCGTCCACCGGGTAGGAGCGCAGGAGTTCCTCGGTCTCCATGGCGAGGAGGTTGCGGTAGAGCATGGGGGTGGGCTTCTGGAAGGTCTCGCTGAGCGTGGAGACGGGGAACTCCAGCGGGAAGCCACCGGCCTGCCACACGCCGCGCTTGACCGCCTGGGCGCGGTCGCGCAGGTGGGAGTGGCAGGGGTTGATGTCGGACCAGGTGTTGAGCACGGCGATGACGGGCTTGCCGAGGTGCTCCTCGGGGAGGTAGCCGAGCTGGCGGG